>WFTY01000310.1 GCA_015485245.1 Anaerolineales bacterium
GCGCCACACACGGTGCGAATGCGTTTCAGCTGATCGAAGCGGATGTGCGCGACGCCGCGGCGATCGCCGCAGCCGCCCGCGATGCGGATGTGATCGTCCACCTCGCCGGACAGGTGGCGGTGACTTCCTCGGTCGAAGCCCCCCGTGCGGATTTCGAAGCCAACGCCCTGGGGACGTTCAACGTCCTGGAAGCGGCGCGCACCGCCGGGCATCAACCCCTGGTGTTGTACGCCTCCACCAACAAGGTGTACGGTGGCATGGAAGATGTGCGCGTGGTGGAGCAGGCAACGCGTTACGCCTACGCCGAGCTGCCTCACGGCGTGCCGGAAACGCAGCCCCTGGATTTTCACTCCCCGTATGGGTGCAGCAAAGGGACGGGTGATCAATATGTGCGCGACTACGCCCGCATTTACAACCTGCCGACGGTGGTCTTTCGCCAGAGCTGTATCTACGGGCCGCGGCAGTTCGGCATCGAAGACCAGGGCTGGATGGCCTGGTTCGTCATCGCCGCGCAAACCGGCCACCCAATCACCATTTATGGCGATGGCAAGCAGGTGCGTGACGTGCTCTATATAGATGATCTGCTGGACGTCTATGACGCGGCGATTGACAACATCGCCGTGGCCGCCGGGCAGGTGTACAACATCGGCGGCGGACCGGAAAAAGCGCTCTCTATCTGGGCGGAGTTCGGCCCCCTGCTGGAGCGTCTGCTGGAAGAAGAGATCCCCGTCGCCCGCGGCGACTGGCGTCCTGGCGATCAGAAGGTGTACATCTCCGATATCCGCAAAGCACGGCGCGAACTTGGCTGGCAACCGCGCGTGGGAGTGGAAGCAGGAATCCGGAAATTGGTCACATGGGTGAAGCAAGGAGTGTGAGGGTGTCAGGTATCACGTGTCACGTGTCAGGTATCATGTGCTACGTGGCATATGTTATTCCCCAGGAGGTGTTGTGATGGCTTTGATACAGCGCTTCGAAGATATTCACGCTTGGCAAGAAGCCCGACAACTGGTCAACAGGATATACGAAATTACTCGTCAGGGAGAATTTGGCAAGGATTTCGGTTTACGAGATCAGATTCAGCGCGCCGCGGTATCTGTGATGGCGAATATCGCTGAAGGCTTTGACTGCGAATCGAAAATTGAGTTTGCTCGTTTCCTTGGCATTGCCCGCCGATCCGCGGTTGAAGTCCAATCCTTGTTGTATGTTGCATTGGATGTCGGTTATCTGGGCCAGGCGACCTTTAATACACTGTACCAACAGGCAGATAAAGTAAAGGCTCTGGCAGGCGGTTTTCGCCATGCACTGTTGCGCAAATCCTCATCCAAAAGCCGCGCCACTTGACACCTGACACCTAGCACCTGGCACTCATGCGTATCCTCACCGTCCTCACCTACTACCGCCCTCACACCTCCGGCTTGACGATCTACGTCGAGCGGTTATGTCGCGCTCTGGCAAAGCGCGGTCATCACGTCACCGTGCTGACTTCGCAGTACGATAAATCCCTGCCGCGCCAGGAAGTCCGCGACGGCGTACACATCGTGCGCGCGCCGGTGCTCTTTCGCGTCAGCAAGGGGGTGATTATGCCCACCTTTGGTTTCCTGGCTACCCGGCTGGTGTTGCAACACGATGTCATCCACCTGCACCTGCCACAATTTGACGCCGCCGGCGTGGCGTTGCGTGGGCGGCTGCTGCGCAAACCCACGGTGATCACCTATCATTCCGATCTGCGCCTGCCCCCGGGCCTGTTTAACGATTTCGTCAACTGGGTGGTGCTGCGGATGAACGACTTGGCGGCGTTGTTCGCCCATCGCATTGCCGCCTACACCGAGGATTTTGCCTCCCATTCTCCCTATTTGCAACGCTTTGCTCATAAGGTGAAGGTTATCCTCCCTCCGGTGGAACTCCCTCCCGCTGACCCGCAGCGGGTGGCTGCTTTCAAGGCGCAGTTCAACCCTCAGGGAAGGTGGCCGGTGATCGGTATGGCGACGCGCTTCGCCAGCGAGAAGGGGGTGGAAGTGCTGCTCGACGCCCTCCCTGCGGTGCTGGATAAATATCCCCAGGTCATGGTGTGGTTCGCCGGTCAGTATCGGGACGTGATGGGTGAGGAGAGCTACTTCGCTCGTCTCGCTCCCCGCATTCAGGAATATCAGGCCCGCGGCCAGTGGGCTTTCCTCGGCGTGTTGACCCCCGAGGAGATGGCGGCCTTTTACCCGAACCTGGATGTGCTCGTCGTCCCCTCGTTGAATTCCACGGAGACCTTTGGACTGGTGCAGATCGAAGCCATGATGAACGGAGTCCCCACCGTGGCCTCGAACCTGCCGGGGGTGCGCCAGCCGCCGCGCATGACCGGCATGGGCGAAGTCATCCCCATCGGCGACGCCGCCGCGCTGGCTGAGGCGATCATCAAAATCATCGCTGACCCCGAAAAGTACGCCGGTAATCCGGCGGAAGTCGCCCGCACCTTCGATCCGCAGACCAACGCCGCGGCCTATGAGCGCCTATATCGGGAGTTGTTGGGCGGCAAGGGGATTGCGTGACCAGGGATCAGAGAGCTGCCTGATCAACCCGAACAGCGAACCAATGCAACCAATGAACTATCTTTGGCCCCAACTTGTCGAACTTCCCTACTTCCGCGCCTTGCTGCGGGCGGTGGAAGCGCGTTTTTATGAAGAGATTGAACTCCCCGCGCCCATCCTCGACCTGGGTTGCGGCGATGGGCATTTTGCCCAGCACGCCTTTGCTCATCCCTTGGATGTTGGCGTGGATCCGTGGTGGGGGCCGTTGCTCGAGGCGCAGGAGCGGGAGGCTTATCATGGGTTGACCCAGGCGGATGGGGCGCGGCTGCCTTTCCCGGATGGCTACTTTGCCAGCGCGGTCAGCAACTCGGTGTTGGAGCACATCCCCCACCTCGATGATGTGCTGGCAGAGACGGCGCGCGTCCTCCGCCCCGGAGCGCCCTTCGTTTTCTGTGTGCCCAACCACAATTTCCTGCCCACGCTTTCCGTCGGTCGCGCTCTTGACCGGCTGGGGTTGCGTCCGTTGGGGGATGCTTACCGGGGGTTCTTCAACCGCATCTCGCGCCATCATCATTGTGACTCGCCCGAAGTCTGGCGCGCGCGACTGGAGCGGGCGGGGTTTGTCGTGGACGAGTGGTGGAACTATTTCTCGCCGGCGGCGTTGCGCGCCCTGGAGTGGGGGCATTACTTTGGGCTGCCTTCCTGGGTGAGCAAACTCCTCTTTGGACGCTGGATTCTGGCGCCCACGCGTTGGAACCTTGCCCCGACCTACTGGCTGGTGGAAAAGCATTATCATGAGCCGCCTCGCCGCGAGGATGGCGCTTACACTTTCTACCGAACCCATCGCCGGAAGGTGTTGTCTGGCACATAATCCCGTGTGATGATCGCCTGGCGGATATGACGTTCTTCCTGCTGACAGCCTGGGGATGGCATGCTATAAAAGAAATGACAGGCAGCACAAACCGAACAGGGCGTAACATCAAATTTTATGGGATCTCTCTCGAGACACAGTTTGCGCGTTCGCATCATGTTGGGGGTGGGGATTCCGGTTCTGGTGGTATTGCTGCTTTTCTCTTTAATTCACATTGCCCGAGAAATCAGGCTGGTTCAGGGACAAACCAGGGCGATGGCTGCTCAACTGGGGCAGGTGTTGAGCGGTAGTCTGGAGCACGAGATGGCCGCACACGATAGCGCCATGTTGCAACAGGCGTTGAGCGATATTACGAAAAGCGAAGTCATCGATCTGGTGGAGCTGGTCAACCTGGATGGGGAAGTGATCCAGGCCAGCGACCCGCAGTACCTCGGCAAAGTTTATCAGGTTGACGCCCCCGGTTGCATTGAGTGCCACTCGGTGGATGCGGCGAACCGCCCGGAGACTCGCCTGTTCATGGAAGACGAGGGGATTCTGCGGATCGCCGTGCCGGTGCAAAACTCGCCAGAATGTCAGCAATGTCACGGGAGCGAGACGCCGCATTTGGGCGCTTTCTTAATCGACGCGCCGCTTGCCTTGCTGGAAGAGCACGTGCGTGAAGATGTGCGTATTGATTTCCTCTATTCCATTGGAATAGTGATTTTGTTGCTGGCCTATATTTATTGGCAGATTTACCGCATGGTGGTGCGGCGTGTGGAAGTCATGCGCACTTCTTTGCAGGGGTATGCCCAGGGTGATTTTCATATCCGTTTGCCCGCGAGTCCGGAGGGGGATTCGTTGAACGCCCTGGCGCTGACGTTTAATCAAATGGCGGCGGAGTTGCAGCAGCATACAGAAAAAGAAGCCAGGCGGATGGAGTTGCAGCGTCAGACGATCGTTGACGAGCGGGAACGGATCGCCCGCGAGCTGCACGATGGCTTTGCCCAGTTGCTTTCTTATGCCAACACCCGACTGGCCGCGATACGGCTGTTCCTGCAAAAGAAGCAGCCCGATCGGGTGTTGGAGAACCTGGACAAAATGGATGAAGTCCTCCAGCAGATGTTTGTGGACGTTCGGGAAGCGATTGTCGGCCTGCGCATGACGGGGGATTTCTCGTCGAGCCTGGCTGAGATGCTGAAGAACTATGTGGAACAATTTCGCCGTTTCAGCGATCTGGCAGTCAAGCTGAACCTGGACCCCGATATTGACTTGTACGATCTGCCGCCCGAAACCGAAATCCAGATGTTGCGCGTCAGCCAGGAGGCCCTGAGCAATATCCGCAAACATGCCCGGGCCAAGACGGTGACGGTTGACCTGCTCCGCGAGGATGGTTGCCTGGTGTTGCGGATTTCAGATGACGGGATTGGCTTCGATGTGGATCGAATCTGCGATGATAGCTGGCCTCATTTTGGGTTGTGCACCATGCAGGAGCGGGTTGCCTCGCTGGGCGGCGAGTTTACCGTTGAGAGCACCCCCGGGGAGGGGACCTGCGTGACGGCGAGGATACCCATCAAAAAGAAAGGGGGCTGTTGATGACACGACGGGTACTGATTGCTGACGATCATTCACTCTTTCGGGACGGCGTGGTCACCTTGTTGGAGGCCGAAGGCATGGAAGTCGTCGGCGAGGCAGCCGACGGTGAAATGGCGGTGGAACTCGCCCTCAAACTGAAACCAGACCTGGTGCTGTTGGACATCCACATGCCTAAAAAGAATGGGCTGGAGGCTTTGCGCGAAATTCGCGCCCAACTACCCGATGCTCAAATCGTCATGCTGACGGTCTCGGATGATGACGAGAATCTGTTTGAAGCGGTTCGCAATGGGGCGCAGGGGTATTTGCTCAAAAGCCTGAACTCACATGGGTTTCTGGCCAGTCTGAGGGGGCTGGAGCGCGGCGAGGCGGCATTGAGTCGCAAGCTGACCACGCGCCTGATGTCGTACGTCGCTTCGACAACCCAGATTGAAGAAAATAAGCCCCTGGGCCTGGAGATGCTCTCGGAGCGGGAGCTTGAATTACTCAAGCTGGTGGCGTTGGGGTACTCGAATAAATTGGCGGCCAAGGAGTTGAACGTCAGTGCCAATACGGTGAAGTATCACATGAAGAATATTCTGCGGAAGCTCGGCGTGAAGAACCGCGCCGAGGCGGCCGCTTACGCCGTTACAGCGGGGATATTGCGCGACATGGAAAGTTGAGCGCGCGGCTCTATTGAGATAACTGCTATCGCCAAGCACGAAAAGATCAGGGCCCGGCTGGCTTAGGGGGCGGTTGCCGGTCTTTTTTTGTTTGCGTGCTTGGATCCCGGATGCTACCCATCAGGGTAGTCCGGAGGGGGTAAATTGCCTACCCTTTTTGATCGAGAAAATTTACCACCTTGAGCGGTGTGCAAATTGGCGTATCGTGTTAAATTTCACATGCAGATTATAAAAGTGAGCTATTTTCTAATATTTCTCATGTTACGTATCGTCATTCTCTCTCGTGGATCAATTTTCGCTGCTGGTATCGCCCGCCGGCTGGGTGAACGCGAGGATGTGGAGATGGTACGACTTGTTGATGTGAGGCGCGATGACGTTCTCGATCAGGTGCGCGGTTTGAGGCCCTCGCTGGTCATCCTTGACGCCACCGATGCGATTGCCTGCCAGCGCTTGTCTGTAGCTGGAATCCTGAACGCGGTGCCCGGCGTTACCCTGATCCAGGTCGATCCCCGGAGCGACCAGATTGTCATCTTCAAGAGTGTTGAAAAGCAGGCTGCACGCGTGAATGATATTGTGGCTGCTTTTCACGATGTGAGTACGGAATTATGCGCAGGAATTTGAAGTACGTCATCGTTGGAATTATCGGGTTGCTGGTTTTTGGCGCGCCGGGCGTCGCCTGGGCGCAGGGGGAAAATCCGCCGGAGCCGCCGCACGGGAACGCCAATTGTTTGATGTGTCACACCGATCCGGTGTTCACCGGCAATCTGCCCTCTGGAGAGACGGTGTCGTTGTACATTGATCCGGGCGAGTACTACCGCTCCGTCCACGCAGAAGCCGGTCTGGAGTGCCTGGCCTGCCATACCGAGCAGAAGGAGTATCCGCACGGGAAATCGCAGGTGAGCTGCATGAAGTGCCATAGCGACCCGACGGCGCTCGGCGAGGGGAACGCCGCGGTGGAGTATCAGCCTTTATCAGTGAAGCTGGACTACCCCGACGCGCGCGAATTGACGCTGGTGTTCAACGCGGAGTGCCGCCGTTGTCACGAAGAGCAATTTGTCGAGGCCGTTGACAGCGCGCACTCCCGCGTGCTGGAGGGGGGCAATCGCTTTGCCCCCGTTTGTGTGGATTGCCACGGCAGTCACAACATCACCTCGCCCAACAAGCCCCGGCGCAAAATTTCCGAGACCTGCGCCAGTTGCCACCTCTCGGTGTACACCACCTATCGTTCCAGCGTGCATGGGGCTGCTCTGGACGAAGATAATCCCGATGTCCCCAGTTGCGTGGAATGCCACGGGGTGCACAGCATCAGCGGGCCGCGCGAGCCGGAGTTCCGCGATCAGATGATCGCCGTTTGTGGCAGTTGCCACGCCGATGAGGAGCGCATGTCCAAATATGGCATCTCGACCGCGGTTTTCGAGACCTATCTGGATGATTTCCACGGGCGCACGGTGAACTTCTTCCGGCAGCAAGACCCCAATCAGCCCAGCAACAAGGCCACCTGTTTTGACTGTCATGGCATTCACAACATCCGCAGCCCCGAGGACGAGCGCTCGACCGTTTACCCCGATAACCTGCAAGGGACCTGCCAGCAATGTCATGAGGACGCCAGCATCACCTTCCCACAGGCCTGGCTGGGGCATTACGCCCCCTCCTGGGAACGTACGCCCGTGCTCTATGGCGTCAATGTGGCTTACAAATTCCTCATCCCGGTTGTTTTGACAGGGTGTATCGGATACATCGCCCTGGATGCCGGCCGTCGTTTGCGCCAGCGCAGGGATAAGTTTGCCCCCACCAGTGAGGAAGATTATTACGAAGAAGGAAGCCCAGACGATGAGTAAGCGTAACGCCCCTCGGACGAAAAAGCGGCGCGTAAGCCGACGCCAACTGATAGAAGCCGCTGCGCGTTTGCAACGCGGCGTTGATGGCGAGCTCTATGTGATCCGGTTTTCACCGGCGCAACGAGTTGAGCATTTGTTGTTGATTGCCTCGTTTACCATGCTGGCGCTGACCGGGCTGGCGCAGCGCTATGCGGCGACCTCGCTGGGCACCCTGCTGTTGCGCCTGCTGGGCGGCATCGAAACCAGCCGGCAGATTCACCACATTTTCGCCCTCTTGTTCTTCCTGGAGTCGGTTTACCACTTGCTGGTGTTTGTGTACGACGTGTTCGTCAAGCGGCAGCGCAGCGAGATCTTGCCCAACCGCGAGGATCTCAAGCAGCTGGGCGAGATGCTCCGCTACAACCTGGGTAAATCTGACAAGCACCCTCATTTTGGGCGCTATACCTTCGAAGAAAAGATGGAGTACTGGGCTTTGGTGTGGGGGGCGCTGGTGATGGGCATTACCGGGGCGATGCAATGGTTCCCCACCCTTGTCGCTCGCTGGCTGCCGGGCTCGGTCATCCCGATCGCGCGCGCCATCCACGGGTGGGAGGCCGTGCTGGCCGTGGCGACCATCGCCGTGTGGCACACCTATCACGTCCTCATCAAGACGCGCAACACCAGCATGTTCACCGGCAAGTTGAGCATCGCGCAGATGGAGGAAGAGCACCCTGCTGAGCTGGAGTTCATTTTGTGGGCTGTCTCGAAGCTGGAAGAGTTGCAGGGCGATACAGGTACTCAAAAAGCCAGGAGCGAAACGGTTGTTGAAGAAGCTTTTTCTCAGGCATAGTTTAGCGGTTGCAGCATGGATGATTGGAGGTAGCAAAGGATGCGATTTCGTCTCTCATTGCCGAAGTTGAAGCGCCCGGGATGGCTGCGCTGGCCGAAAATTACCCTCGATCTTAACCAGGAGGCGGATCGGCGCAAGTTAGCCTTCGGGTGTCTCGGCGTGTTTTTTATCGGTATTCTGGTTGTGGTGAGCGGCTATGAAGGTTATCGCTACACCGAGTCGGCCGAGTTTTGCGGCACGGCCTGTCACCCTATGGCGCCGCAGTTCGATCGCTACGAGGCTTCGGCGCATGCCAATGTAGAGTGCGCCAAGTGTCATATTGGCCCTGGGGCTTCCTTCTTCGTCAAGTCGAAGATCGATGGCGCCCGACAGGTGGTCGCCGTGCTGCTCGACACCTATGATCGCCCGATTAAAAGCCCGGTCCACGACTTGCGACCGGCGCGCGAGATTTGTGAGCAATGTCATAATCCCTCCACGTTCCGCGACAATATCATCAAGAGCGTGGTGCACTACTCCTCGGACGAGGAAAACACCGCCATCACTTCCACCTTTATCTTGAAAATGGGCGGCTGGGAAGAGTACACCGGCATCAGCGAAGGCATTCACTGGCATATCACCGCCCCGGTTTACTACATCGCCGCCGATGAGCAACGACAGGTCATCTTGTGGGTCGGGGTAGAACAGCCGGATGGTTCGCTCAAAGAGTACTATTCGCGCGACATGCTCACCATGGCGCAGTCCAACTTTGTCGAAGAGGCCTTCGCTTTGGGCGAGGTGCGTCGCATGGACTGCATCGATTGCCATAACCGCACAGCGCATTTGATCCCCCCGCCGGACGTGGTCGTCGACCAGGCCCTGGGCGCGGGGAAGATCGCCCGAGATCTGCCGTATATCCGCTTGAAGGCGGTGGAGCTTCTCTCGCCGGCGTATCCCACCCGCGAGGCGGGGTTCGAAGCGATCGAGGGCCTGGCGGATTTCTATCGTCAGAAATACCCGGATGTTTTCCGCTCCCGCCAGAAGGAAGTTCAGGCGGCGGTGGATGAGCTGAAGGAAATTTTCAGCCAGAGCCAGTTCCCGGATATGAACCTCTCCTGGGATACCAACCCGAACAACGCCCGGCATACGCCGTTCCCCGGTTGCTTCCGCTGCCATGATGACAAGCACGTCAGCGTAGACGAAAGCGGGCGCGAGGTGGATTCCATCAGCGTGAAGTGCAATCTTTGCCACACGGTACCCATCGTGGGCGAGGGCGACGAGACGATCGTGGACGCGCCGGTGATCGCCGGGGCTGTGCCTGAATCCCATTCGGATTTTCGCTTTACGGTGGAGCATCGCACTGTCACCGAGCAGCAGACCGAGGCGGAATGCTATCAGTGCCATGGCAAGAGCTTCTGCAGCAACGAGGCCTGCCATAACCTGGATCACCCCGAGGATATGGTTTTTACCCACGCGGAGGAATACGAGCAGCGCGGCGAACAGGTGTGCTACACCTGCCATCAAAACTTTGTGCTTTGCAGCCGCTGTCACCCGGGTGGCATTATCGAGAATCCCTAGTGAGATGCACCCTGGAGGTGTAGGATGAACACTCTTTTTGGAAAAGCACGCCAGTGGTTGACAGATACCCTCAACAGCACGCAGCGCCTCACCCGCCTGGTGATGCAGGTGTTGGTCCTGGTGATCGGCGTGGGCGTCGCCTTCGGCATTTATTATTACTGGGATCGTTACGTCCGCCTGGGCGATCAATCGCCGGTTGAGTTGAGTGTGACCCAGTTGGAAGAAGCCGTGCGTGAAGACCCGCAGGACCCGGAGAGGCGGCTGGCGTTGGCGGAGATGTATCTCAGCCAGGAGCGCTATGCCGACGCGCTGGCGCAGGCGGAAGCGGTGCTGGAGGCGTTCCCCAACCAGGATCGCGCGTATCTGATCGCCGGCGTCGCCAACGTCCGCATGGAGAAATACGAAGCGGCGTTGGAGCCGCTGCACCAGTTCGCTGAGGTGCGCAGCCAGGCGGATACCGCCGGATCCGACCGCCTGCTGGAGACGGCGTACTACTTCCTGGGCGATAGCTACCTGGCCCTCGAGCAACCCGAACAGGCGATCGAGGTGCTGGAGAAAGCCATCGCCATCGACCGCACCGACGCGGACGCCCTTTATCAGTTAGGCGTGGCCTATATCCGCATCGGCGAAGCGCAGAATGCCTTGCAATACCTGGATCGCGCCGTGCGCCTGGTGCCGGATTTTGAGGAGAGCTACACCGCCATGATCGAGGCCTACAGCCAGTTGGGGGAGAGCGATTACGTCGCTTACGCCCGCGGCATGCAGGCTTATTCGCTCAAGGATTACTCGACGGCGCTCACTCACCTGAAGGCGGCCACCGAAGCCCTGCCCGAGTTCGAGCCCGCCCATGCCGGTTTGGGGCTGACGTACGAGCAACTGGGGCAGTACGACGAGGCGCTGGCGGCGATTGAGTACGCGCTTTCTCTGGAGCCATCGGATCTGGTCGCCCAGCAGGCGCGCGGCCGCCTGACGATCATTCTGGAACAAGAACAGCAAGGCCAGAACAACGAGGGCTAGACTTTTTGGAGGTATGTTGATGAGCGACGAGAAACGGACTGTATCGGAAGACAACACCGAGCTGGTGCTGGAGCCGGAAACCGGCGACGAAGAGCGCGAGCAGAAGCGTCGACGCCTGCTCTTGCTGCTGTTGCTCCTGCTTTTGCTCTTGCTGGCCTGTGTGTGCGGCCTGTTCTTCCGCTACTGGCAAAAGCCGGAGCCGTTGCCGGAGCTGGTGCCCCTGCCGGTGGAGAAC
>WFTY01000311.1 GCA_015485245.1 Anaerolineales bacterium
TCCCCCAGGTGCGGCAGAAGTCTCGCGTGATCTGGCTGAGCGTCTCACCGGCGCGCAGTCGGCGCGTGCGCTCAAGGTGCGTCCCCAGATCACGGTCACCCAGCGCGAACCAATCCGGCCCGCCGAGGCGGCGCACACTCTCCAAGGCATGGAAGGTTTCATCAGCACGTCCCCAGCCAGTGTGCGGGTTTGCCAGACCCGCCAGGGTGTAGCACACGGTATCCAAATCAGGCGAGATGTAAAGCCCCAGGTGCTCAAAATCATCGCCAGTGTTGACAATAACAGTCAGGTTTTCCGGCGGGAGCACCTGTGCCAGGCCATCGGCCAGTTTCGCGCCTCCCACACCCCCAGCCAACGCGACGACAACAAGGCGACGATCAACTACATCCACTGCACGACCTCCTCCAGCAGACGCAACGTTTTTTCGCCCGGCTCCTCAGCCGGATATCCCAGAAAAAGCATTCCCTGCGGCTCCCAGGTGGAGGGCAGGTTTAATGCAGCACAGGTTTCCGCCTGGGCGTAGAGCGGCCAACAAATCCAATTGCCGCCCAATCCCTCAGCGTGAGCAGCCAGCAGCAGATAAAGAGCGGCGTTAGCCACCGATTGCACCCCCATGAGATGCTCTTCCGGCGCATCCACCCGCACCATACGGACATCCCGGCAAAACAAGATCACCAATGGGGCCTCATTCAGACGGCGCAGCGAGCGCTCCACGCGCGCCGCAATCAGCGCCGCATCCGCGCCCTCGGCAGCCATATCAAGGCGCATCTTCTCCGTCAGCGCGCGGCCCAACCGGGCGCGTGCGCCGGAGTCCTGCACGATCACAAAACGCCAGGGCTGCAAATTATGCGCCGAGGGCGCGCGGATAGCAGTCTCCAGCAAACGGCGCACCAGATCGTCAGGGACTGGCGAAGGCCGAAAGCGGCGGATGGAGCGGCGGGTTATCAGGAGGCGCATTGGTTGCATGGGTTCAGTGCGCGCTGGCATGTTCAACAGCGATACGATAGCGAACGCGCACTTCGCCCTGGGGGATATTCCAATCCTGAGCGGTGTATTTGCGCGCCAGGCGGTTAATGTGCCCCGCTGCGTCATCTTCAGTGACTTCCACCACCCGCCCGCGAATTTGCAGATAGCGGTAGGGGTCGCGCGGATCCAGAATGCACAAAGCTACCTGCGGGCGGGCGCGCATATTGCGGTCTTTGACGCGACCTTTGGCGGAGTTCACCCACAGCGCGCCGTCCTCCACGTTGAACCACACCGGGGTGGCCTGGGGAGAACCATCCGGCATGAGCGTCGCCAAGATGGCAAGGGCGCGGGTTTCATCAGCCAGCAAATCTTGATGCGATGCGGGTACAGCCTGCACGGTTTTCTCCATATTTTTGGATCGCCTTATCGGAACAAATCTTTCGCTTTGGGGCGCAGCAGATCCGAGAGTTTGCCCTCACCTAACGGGTAGGGGAAGCCACGTACATGGACGATGGGCGTGCCCTCAGCAGCCTGCCCCATCACCAGGCTGGCGGCGGCGGCCAATTCGTCGGCAACCCCCACCACAGTGACCTTAAGCTCGTTGCCAAACAAGTCATGCCAGCCCCGCTCATCTACCAGAGCGGGGACTCCAGCAAGGCCAATTGTAACGCCGACGGTGCCCTCACGCCACGCCCGCCCATGCGAATCGATCACCAACACGCCCAGGTGAGCAGCGCAGGCGTTTTCCAGCGTGCGGCGGATCGCTGCCGCGGAGGCATCAGGATCGACAGGCAACAACAGGCAGACATTCTCCCCATCAACATTAGAGCGGTCAATCCCCGCGTTGGCGCACACGAAACCCAGGTTGTGTTCCACCACCACCAGGCCAGGGCGCACGCGCAGCACTTCGCGGCTCTCGCGCAGGATGAGTTCGCACAGGCGCGGGTCTTTCTCGCTGCGGGCAGCCAGTTCCCGCGCCGCAGGCGAGGGGACAACATCCGCCAGGTTGACCAGCCGCCCCTCGGCCTTGCTGACGACCTTCTGCGCCAGCACGAGGATATCACCATCAACCAGCGTGAGACCAACGCGGTGGCAGGCCGCCAGGATGATACTCGCCAAGTCGTCGCCCAGCTGGATGAGAGGAATACCAGGGAGAGGGGTGAGAATGAGTGACATGAGTTTAAGTGGCCGGGCAACAAGGCGTCAGACGACCAGGCAACAAGGGGCTTGCACTTGGTCGCCTGATTACCCAATGACCTAATCACCCAATTGCCCGGTGACCTAGCTCTCCCAACCCTGTGATGCGTATACCGGCGTGTGTGGACCCATACGTCTTGTTCAGATAAATCAACACGCTGGTCAGGCCTTCGATTACGGCAGAATTCTCGATCGGGCCGGCATCCCAGGCGCGCAGGCCAGCATCCTGCACAAGCTGGATGACAATCTGGCGATTCTTCTTTCCTTTACCAGTGATGAGCACGTCGCAATCAATTTCGCCGCCGTCCCAGAGCAGTTCATGGGAAATATTCTGAAAGGCATCCACCACGGCGACGTCGGGGCCGAGGATCTCCTGAGCTTCCTGTGCAGCACTGCCAGCGGGGGGCATCTGCGCTTTGGTAACTTTGGGCGGCACGAGCGGGACAGTGACATCGACCACAATTTTACCCTGCACGGCGTCGCGCACCGCATCCAGAGTAGGCCGATGAGCGGAAAACGGCACGGTGATGACGACGATCTCCGCCCGCTCCGCCGCCTGCGGATTGAGCAAGCCGTGAACGGGGGCGTTCTCATCCCCCAGGCGAGCACGCACATCCGCGGCGGCGTTTTGCGCCTTTTCCGCCTTGCGCGAGCCAATGTAAACCGTGTAACCAGCCTGCGCCCAGCGATAGGCCAGGCCCTTTCCTTCTTTTCCGGTGCCGCCAAGGATAGCAAGGGTGGGTTTCATATTGAATGCTCCTGTGTTTGCGTCAGTTTCTATCCGTGAATTCAGAAAAGCGTCGGTTGAGGCCCTCGAAACCAGCGCCAGGCTTCGATAAACTCAACCGACGGCACAGTTCCCAGACAAGTTCTTAGCTGGTATCCTGCCGTCGCATGGGTGGCAACGATCACTTCAACGACCCGACAGGTTAATGCACGAATGAGCGATACCGCTCCCATACCCGCGGGGCGAGTTCACGCGCCTGGGCGTTGATTTCAGCCTCGTCCAGCACAAGCAGTTGGCGGTCGCGCATCAGCACTTTGCCGTTCACCATCGTCATGGTAACCATACTCTCATGGAAACCAAAAAGGATATGCCACGGCAGGTTGCCGGAGGTGAGCGGCGTATTGGGATGATAGTCCACCAGGATCAGGTCGGCAAAAGCGCCGGGGACAAGTTTCCCCAGCGGCGCTTCGGGGAAGAAGACACCAGCCAGCGCTGCGTTGTTGTAAGCGGCCATGCGCGCTACATCCATACCGTTCATACGACGCGGGTCACGATGCCAGACTTTGTGCAACAGGTAAGCGGTCTTCCACTCCGTCCACATGGTAGAGGAGAAACCGTCCGTGCCCAGACAGACGGGCACGCCCAAGCGCAGCAGCGATTCAACCGCCGCCACGCCAACACCGTTGTTCATGTTCGAGCGCGGCTGGTGCGTCACCCAGGTGCCGGTTTCAGCCAGCAGGGCGGCCTCACGGCCATCAATATGAATGGCATGCGCCACAATGCTCTTTGGGCCAAGAATGCCAAAGCGATTCAGGCGATCCACCACGCGCTCGCCGGATTTCGCCAGCGAGTCGTACTCATCCGCTTCGTGTTCGGCCACATGAATGTGGAAACCGGTATCCAACCCCTCCGCAGCCTGACGGCAGGCTTCGAGGGTGGCGTCGGAGAGGGTCAGCGAGGCGTGCAGGCCAAAGGTGGCGCGCACCAGGTCGTTGACCGCAGTTTTCCGCAAAAAGCGCACATTTTCATCAATCGCCTCGCTCGCCTTCGCCGCGCCATAGCGATCGGTAACTTCATAGCACAGCACCGCCCGCAGCCCGGCCTGCTCCACTGCATCAGCAATCACATCCAGCGAGCCGGTCAGGAAGTTAGGCGAGGCATGATGGTCAATCAGGGTGGTGGCGCCGTGACGGATGGCTTCCGCCAGCATGACCTGCGCAGAAAGGCGCACGGCATCTTCGTCCAGCGCCTGGTCGAGCGGCCACCACAATTTCTCCAGGATTTCGGGAAAATCTTTGGGCGCGGGGCCGGGAATCGCCATGCCACGGGCGAAGGCGCCGTAGAAATGCGTGTGCGCCACAATGTTGCCGGGCATCAGGTACTGCCCACCAGCATCCAGACGTTCAGCGTCCGGGTAACGGTTTTCCAGCTCCGCGCTGGGGCCGAGGTCGGCAATGCAGCCATCGCGCACCAGCACGGCGTAGTTTTCGAGAATGCGGGTTTCGTCCTCCCAGGTGATCAAATTTGCGCGTGTTATCAGCATAGGTGTTCCTTTTTGGTGCATTTGGTTGCATTGGTGCACTGGTTGAACCAATGCACCAACGAACTAACGAACTAACGAGCCAACAAATTGAACCTGTGTCTCACTCTCCAGTGCGCCGGGGATGTAGCCCCGCACCCAGGCAACCGCATCCTGCGGCGACAGTCCGAGCACATCCCGCGCCAGGCAGGCGGCGAACAGACCAGTGCGCCCCACCCCAGCCATGCAGTGCGCCGCGGCGTTTTCTCCGTTCTCCAGGTGGACACGGACACGTTTCAGGGCAGCGCGAAACCCTTCGGGGTCACGCGGCACCCCAAAATCCAGGATGGGATGCGCGACCACCTCCAGGCTGTGAGCGCGGTAAAAAGCAGGCAGATCCCGCCGGGCGTGGACCAGGTACTCCTGCGGTTCAGCCAGCACCGCCACCAGCGAAACGTCCGCGGCGCGGTAGGCTTCCCACACTTCCCCCAACCGGTCATATGGGCTGAAGGGCATCGGGCTGCGGTAGAAGCTGCCGGGTAAACCGAGGGGGAGTTCGGTGAGAGGCATGGAGGCTGGGTGATTAAGCCGCTGAGCGATCAGGCTATTGGGGAACCTGTTGCCTGATTACCAGCGTTTCCTGATCCACGGGCAGACTGTCTACACGCACACCGACCGCGTTGTAAATGGCGTTGGTGATCGCCGGAATGGTGGGGATGGTGACAATCTCACCCACGCCTTTAGCGCCATACGGCCCTTCCGCGGTGGGGTCTTCCACCACGAGGGAAATAATTTCCGGTGTGTGTGTGATGTTGGGCATGCGATAGCGCGCCAGGCGATCGGTAAAGGGCACGCCGCCTTCAACGATGAAGTTCTCCGTCAGCGCGTGGCCGACGCCCATAATCACACCGCCCTCGATCTGCCCTTGCAGGCCCAGAGGGTTAAGCGCCTTGCCCACATCGGTACCAGCGATCACCCGCAAGACGCGCACCTCGCCCGTTTGGGTGTTGACTTCCACCTCAACAGCCTGCGCAGCGAAGGAAAAGGCAAAATGCATATCCCCCCCTGCGCCCAGGGGTTTGGTCTCCGGCGCCCAGTATTCATACAGCGCTTTGGGTTCCCGCCCTTCGGCTTTGAGCAGCGCGGCCACGTCGCCCAGCGGCACTGTCGTCCCGTTGACCTGCGCCAGCCCTTCAACGAAGCGCACTTCCTGTGGGGGAACATCGTACTTCTCCGCCAGCGTGGAGGCGGCAGCTTGCCGCAAGGCAATAGCCGCGTGACGGGCCGCGTTGCCGGTGACGTAGGTCTGGCGGGAGGCGGTAGTTGGGCCGCCGTCGGGGGTCAGGTCGGTGTCCATCACCAGGACACGCACCTTTTCGGGCGGCTGGTTGAATTCCTCGGCAACGACCAGTTGCAACACGCTCACCAATCCCTGTCCCAACTCGGCCGAGGAGGTGCGCACTTCGAGTGAGCCATCGGTGTAAAGTTCCACCTCGGCGCTGGCCTTATCTGGCGCGCCGCCGCCGAGGCCGGTGTTCTTGTAGGCCGCGGCGAACCCCCAGGCGCGCACCGATTGCGCACCGATGATTCTGGATTTCAGGCTGAAGTCGACATCATAGCCCTCATCCAGGGCGATCTGCTTTGCCTTCTCTGCCACGCTTTCGATACATTCGAGCAACCCCACGCTCTCTCGCAGAGTCTGACCGGTACAGGTAACGCTGCCGAGGCGCAGGGCGTTCTTGCGACGCAGCTCGACGGGATCAAGACCCAACTCATGCGCCAGGATGTCCATCATACTTTCAATGGCAAACTGGCCTTGCAGCGCGCCGAAGCCGCGGAACGCGCCCGCGGGCGGATTGTTGGTGTACATGGCGTAGCAATCCGCTTTGACGTGCGGGATAGCGTATGGCCCCGAGGAATGAGTGGTGGCGCGGGCCATCACCTTTTCGCTCAAGGACGCGTAAGCCCCGGCATCACCGTAGAGCGTGGTTTGAACAGCGGTCACGCGCCCATCGCGCCGGGCACCAATCTTGATGG
>WFTY01000312.1 GCA_015485245.1 Anaerolineales bacterium
CCTTGAGTTCGCTGATGCGCTGCTCCTGGGCCCGCTTCTCCTTGCGCAGGGTGCTGGCCTCGGCGGCCACCACCTTGCGTGAAGCCGCCTCTTCGTCTTTCTGCTTCTTCAGCGCCTTGAGCTTCTTGAGCACATTTTCGGGCGTATCGGCCAGAGCCTTGTTGATCGCCTTAAGCGCTTTATCCTTCTCGACCAGCTGCGCCTTGATCTTCTTCATCTCCTGGATGTGCGACGCGCGCTCCGCCGCCATCTGCTCTTCATACTTCTTCAGCGCCTCTTCCGCCTCGGACTTGGCCGCTTCGGCAAGGGCCTGGGCCTTCTCGCTGGCAGCCATTTTCTTTTCCATCACGGCGATGGCAGTTTGGGCCTTCTCCTGCGCTTCACTGACGTTGGCCTCGGCCTCGATAGACTTTTTGATAGCGGCATCCAGCGCCGTCTTCAGCTCTTCGGTGCTACAGTCGGGATCCAGGCCCAACGCATCGGTGGCGGTTCTCATCAATACCTGCTTGGCAATGGCCAAGTCTTTCCAAACTTTTAACTGGAGTTCAAATTCAGCTTGATCCACATACTTCTCCGTAACAAAAAAGGGGGTTGTTCTTAAGGGGGCGGTATTGTATATCAAAACCGATCAAATCGCCGACTTTTCGATCGATAACCCCCGAAATTGGTAGAAACGGCTATATCACCCGCTCCACAGGCGCCGCATCAAACCGACCGATAGCTATACCGCCCCCCGATAACCCTTGTCCTGAACAGGTATACCCACCAACATCTCGTCCCCAATCCGAGACGCTTTATTTTTTATTTGATTTCAACAAGTTAAATACATTCAAGCTATTCCCTGTCGCTGCATGACTACACTTGCCCCCGCTACAAGGGGGGACAACCTCCGCTAACTCATTGATAAAAAGGAATAATAATTTATGGCATGTTATCTGCTATTAGCTCCATATAAGTAGATGACCATATCCGTTCCGTTGTCAGAAGATAGATATCGATAATCATGACCATGCGCCTCAAACAACTGCTCACCCCCATCAAAGTCGCTTTTGTCTGTCTGGCCCTGAGCGCCTGCGCCGACACCAAACAGCCCTTCAGCAGTACCGCGGCGGCAAGCAGCCAGCAGAGCGCCAGCCACAGCGGCCAACGGGCAGTCACCATCGAAGGGAGCATCGTCGACGGCCCGGTGGACAACCGCACCATCACCGTCCGTAACACCCACGGCCTGCTCAAAAAAGCATTTACTGAAGATGGCAAGGGCGCATTTCAACTGACGACCATTTTCAGGGATGAGGATTTTCCCCTGCTCTTTACCGCCCGCGACGAAACCCAGCTGCTGGTTGTCGGTGACCCCGGCTTCACCCTGCTCTCCGCCATCATCCGTCCGACCATTGGCCAGCGCGTCAGCATTAGCGCCTACTCCACCCTGATCACCAGCGTCGCCCTCAAGCTGCCGGGCGGCCTCACCGAAGACAACATGGAAAAAGCCCGTGACTACGTCATGGCCACCCTCGATTTCGGCCTCTACGGCGCCTTCAAGGATGACCCCGTTCACACCCTGACCACACCCGAAAATATCCACGTCATCACCAAGGCCAACGAGACCCTGAGCGAACTGATCAGAAGAACCAGCGAACGCCTCAACATCAGCGGCTACCACATGACCACGGATGACGTGATCAGCGCCCTGGCTGCGGACCTGGTGGATGGTCGCATCAACGGCCGGGGCGCCAATGGCACCCGCCCACGAGTCTCGGCCATGGCCAATTTTATCGCCGGCCAGGTGGCGCTGGAGTCGATCACCAACGAGCTGAAAGTGCGGAACAGCGTCGCTACCCCGTCACTCGACTACGCCATCCTCAGCATCTACCCCGAAAGCCGCAACCGGATCCGCAACGTCCACCTGACCGACGCCCTGATGCAACAAGCGGCCAAGACCCTCAATATCGCCAAGCTGATCAACCCCACCCCGGAGATCGATCAAACCCTGGCGGGGCTGGAGAAACTGACCTCCTTCATGCGCCCTGACCGCGCCAAAAAGATCCTGCCCGCCACCGCTGGCATCAACACCGTCCTGAGTGAAGTCAGCCGCCGCATCTCCCTCAGCAGCAAGGGCGATATCAAGCAGGTCAACATCCTCGCCAGTCAGGGTTGAGCCACCAGACTGAAAAATTGCGCCCCCTCCCGCCAATGGCTCACCAGCCAGGGGCCGCGCTGCTGGAAGGAGTTATCGAGAGGAACAAAGCGCTCGGCCATGGCCATGATAAAGAGCGAGGCGGGCCGTCCCCGGGCATCGACCAGACGAACCAACCGCGCCGGCTGACCCAGAACGCTTGATTCCGTCACCACCAGGGGCTGGAAACCGCCATCCCTGAGTCTGTCCGGCAGCGCCGGAATGGCCGAAGCACCCTCGTTTTCCGCGGCATCGGCGTGTTCATGTTGCGCCACCTCTTCATAAACCAGGCGCAGGGAGAGATCGCTCTCCAGAGGCTGGAAAATGTAGAAAAACTGCGCCCCCACCAGAACCACCA
>WFTY01000313.1 GCA_015485245.1 Anaerolineales bacterium
CCGCAGAATCATCAGTAAGGCCGCCAGCACACCTGCAACAGGTGTGGACAGACGACGGGTAACCGCGTACAGTAGGGCCGGCGCCAGCGCCAGGAAGGCCACCTGTAAGGGGATGATATCCTCATACCCCGGCCCGCTCAACACGTGGAACAGCGCCAGCAACCCGGAGTACAACGGCCGTAGCACTGCTGCCCCCCACTGCGGATGCCGCAGCCCGGCCCCGGCGAGCAAACTCTGCGCCGTGGCCTCGTACAGGTAGGCGTCCGAGTTCGGTGACCAGGTGTAATTCGGCGGGCGCGGCGGGTCGGCAAACCAACTGGCTTTCAAGGGCATCGCACTCCACAGCGCGAAGGCCAGCAGCCAGATAGCGAGCGGCAGCAGCCACCCCCGGCTCAGGCGTCGCTTCCAATCCCGCGCCAGATGCCCCCAGGCCCACCACAGCACAGCGACCACCGCAGCCGCGAGCGCCACCTGCACCCCCAGCAGGGGAGCCTCCACCAAGCGAAACTCGCCGCTGCCTTGCACGGTCTCCATGTAACCCCAGCCGCGCTCCGTCAGCCACACAAAGGCAACCAGCACAGCCAGCGCAGCCCACGCCGCCCACCAGGACGGACGCCAGCGCCGGCGCGCATCGGATGACGCGCCCAGCCATAACAACAGGATCAACTCCAGCGAGAGTACCGCCCCCAAAAAGAGAATCGGCCGCAAACGCAGCAGCACGGCGCGCATCACCGGCTCAGCGGCTGCCGGAGCATACAACGCCAGATTGCCTCCCTCCCACAACCCAATCAGGCTTGCGCCGAGAAGGCCAAACGCCACCCTGCGTTGTTGACCCCACGCCATCAGCGGTGCCCGCCACGCTGGCCTGAGGACAAAAACTCCTGCAATCCCCATAGCAGCCAGGGTTAGAACAGCTAGGCCGCCAACGATAACCAGGCGTCCGGCAGAAAGGCCCAACAGCACCCCCCTACCTGATTCCGATGGCAGGCGTATCACACCCCAAACAGCCAGAGCGCTCTCTACTCCGGAGACAAGGAAAAAGGCCGGCAACAAATATCTTCGCATAGATTCTGGCGCGCTCCGCCCTTCCGACACGCACTTGTCAGACCAAGGTCGAGGCTATGTGCCCTAACGATAATTCACCGCCGAGTTTGCGGAGGTCACAAAGATCACCCTTTGTAGTCTCTCTGCGACCTCAGCGTCCTCTGCGGTGAAACCGACGCGAGCAAATCAAATATTGTTTCCTACTACTTACGCTCATGTGGCTAAAAGCTTCGCCAACTTCACCTGTGCGCAATGCAGCAGTGATTTTACCTCGCGCCAGAGGCGTTGGCAACCGGAGATCCACTCCCTGGCCACAGTAACGCGCCAAACCCCTTATAATATTAACAGCAATCATTCACCCTGCCATCAACAAGGAGGAGGAAATGGGGCTAAAACCCGATCACTGGATACGCAAAATGGCGCTTGAGCACCGCATGATCGAGCCGTTTGAACCGGGACAGGTGCGCGCGGGGAAAATTTCTTATGGGGTTTCTTCTTACGGATACGATATCCGCGTAGCCGATGAATTTAAAATTTTTACCAATGTGCATTCTGCCATCGTAGACCCCAAAGACTTCGACCCCAGATCAATGGTAGATTTCAAAGGCGAGGTGTGCATCATCCCGCCCAACTCCTTTGCCCTGGCGCGCACGGTTGAATACTTCCGCATTCCGCGCGGGGTACTGACGCTTTGCGTGGGCAAATGCCTCACAGGCGATACGCGCGTGGTAGACGCGGAAACCGGCGCTTACTTGCCAATCGCCGAAGTGGCTCAACTGCGCCGCACCGTGGGCCTGCAAAACTGGCGCATGACGCAACTGTCGGTCAGCCAGTTCATCCCCAACGGCGTGAAACCGGTGTACGAAATGACCACTCGCAGCGGTTTGCGCATCAAGGCCACAGCCCAGCACCCTTTCCGTCAACTTCGCGGATGGACACCCCTCTCCAACTTGCAACCCGGTGACCGTATTGCCATAGCGCGGGAAATCCCCGTCTTTGGGAAAACGCCTCTGCCCGATTGGGAAGCCACTTTGCTCGGGTTGATGATCGCCGAGGGACAATGCCACACCCCAGGGTACAGCCCGGCGTTCACCAATAAAGACCCCATGCTGGTGGACTTGCTCAAATGGTGCGTTCAGGAAGGCCAACTGGGCGAGGTATCCTTCAAGGGGCGGGCAGGGTACCGCCTGGTCAACCGGCGAGGGCGTGGTGGAAAGATGACCGGGCAACCCAACCGTGCTGCCCAATGGCTCGCCCGCCACGGCCCGAATGTGCGCGCTGGGGAAAAATTCGTCCCGCAGGCTATTTTCACCGCCCCACGCCGGCAGGTGCGCCTGTTTTTGCAGGCGTTATTCTCCGGCGATGGCTCAATCTATACATCCGGCGAGGGTTTCTTCCTGGAGTATTCCTCCAAATCCAGGCGTTTGATAGAAGATGTGCATCATCTACTTTTGCGGTTTGGGATACTTTCGTTGATTCGCGAGAAGCGCACGCAGGTTGGCACCAAAGCCTATCGCATCCAAATCACCGACCGGGAACAAATCCGCCGTTTCATGGCGCGCATTGGTTTCTACCCAAACACGTTGAAGCAGCGCCGTGCAGAAAGCGAGATACTCCCCAAACTGGCAGAGCGCCCGCAGCGGCAACGCAGCAACTTCGATACCTTGCCCGCCGATGCCTGGCCCGTGCTGAGAGAGGCTGTTGCTCAGGCTGGGATCAGTTTGCGTTCTATCGGTGTTTTGCACACATCTCCAACCCAGTCGCTACCGTATACCACCGCGCGCACTGTTGCTACGGCCACCCAACACCCCGCCCTCTCTGCGTTGGTCGAGGGGCCGGTATGGGATACCGTCAAGTCCATCCGTTATGTGGGCGAAGAAGAAGTCTACGATCTGACCGTGCCCCAGGCGCACAACTTTGTAGCCAACGACATCATCGTGCACAACTCCACCTACGCCCGCTGCGGGATCATCGTCAACGTCACGCCCTTTGAGCCAGGGTGGGAGGGGTATGTCACGCTGGAGATCTCCAACACCACGCCGCTGCCGGCGAAAATCTACTCGAATGAAGGCATCGCTCAAGTGTTATTCTTCGAGGCGGATGAGGAATGTGAAATCTCCTATGCCGATAAAAAAGGCAAATATCAGCATCAACAATCCATTGTGTTGCCCAAACTTTAACGCCGGAGGAAATTATGAAGCCTCGCGCAATCCACACCTTTTCCATCGTCGCCTACGACCCGAGCGAACCCGCCTGGGGCGTAGCGGTGGCTTCCAAGTTCCTGGCCGTCGGGGCAGTTGTCCCCTGGGCGCGCGCCGGGGCCGGGGCCGTGGCGACGCAAGCTTTCGCTAACACCACGTTTGGGCCAGGCGGCCTGGCGCTTATGGAACAAGGTCATTCTGCAGAGGAAGCGCTGAACGCACTGCTGGCCCAGGATACAGAATCTGGAAGACGCCAGGTAGGGATGGTGGATGCCCATGGCGGGGCAGCCACCTTTACTGGAGAGGAGTGTCACGACTGGGCTGGGGGCGTCACCGGAGCAGGTTACGCCGTCCAGGGCAACCTGCTCACCGGCCCCGAAGTGGTTGAAGCCATGGCGGAGGCCTTCACCCAAACGCCAGGGCGCCTGCCCGACAGGCTCTATGCCGCCCTGCTGGCTGGCGACCGCGCCGGCGGCGACAGGCGCGGCCGCCAGAGCGCGGCGATCCTGGTGGTCAAAGACCAGGGAGGCTATGGCGGCTTCAACGATCGCTGGATCGATTACCGCGTGGATAATCACCCCGACCCCGTCCCCCTGTTGAACGAGCTACTCCGATTGCACATCCTTCACAATGAAGTTGGTTCGCCTGAGACGCAAGTGCCGCTGCAGGGCGAAACGCTCAAACAACTCCAACTCGTTATGCAGCAACGCGGTTTCTATCGAGGCGAGCTTCACGGAGAATACGACACAGCGACCCGCGATGCGCTTGCCGCCCTGGTTTTAAACGAAAACCTGAAAGACCGCACCCACCTCGAAGCGGGAACGATTGACGCTGAGGCGTTGAAATTCCTGCTTACCAGGGCTTCTCCCAGCGAGCGATGTTGATATTGCGCTTCTGCAATTCGGCGATGAACTCATCAGCAGGAACATCCTTCCCCGGCGCCAGCAAGCCGCGCTTTTGAATATCTCCGCGCAAAATCATCTGCGCGCCGATGCTGGCCGTGTACCCTACCGTGCGCTGCATCGCCAGCAGGCCGCTCTTCAGATCGCGGTAGTCCACCATCTGGTAGATCACCCGCCTGCGCTGACCGTCTTTGATCCCCCGCACGTCCACGCGAATGGCGGCGATGTCGCGCTCATCGGGCGCATATTGCAGCTGGGGGGCGAGCAAATCGTGCACAAACCGCCGCGGGGAAACCTGCACATCACCCACCTGAATCGGCGTCTCACTCAGGAACCCTAGCTCCACCATTTTTTTCCAAAAGGCCGCATGCCCCGGCCACCGCAGCGTGTATCGCCCTGTGGAACGTACGGTCTCCCGAACGCCAAAGACATCCAGGTACTTCACGGCGTCGCCGTTATAGTAGGCTTCCATGCGGCCAATGCCTTCCATATCCACAGCGTGCAAATATTCTTCGCTGAACATCTGGCTGGGCGTCAAATGGATGATTTCCCCATCTTGCAACATGCGCGCCGGGCGCTGATAGGCTCCCAGCACACCAGCAAAGGTCCAGGAAATCTTGTACTTCAACGGATTGTTCGCCGCCTGGGGTTCAGGCACACCGGTTCCATAAACATGCAATTCGTGCACTTCATCCAGCTCGCCAATGGCGCGCCCCGCCAACACCAGGTCGATCCCCGGGTCGAGGCCAAACTCCGGCAGAATGGTCACCCCGCGGGCGGCAGCTTCTCGCCCCAGTTCGACGTATTCCGGCAACGCATAAGAAGTCTCAACAAAATGCACACCTGTGGCAACCGCCAGACGGGTGACCTCAAGGCGAAAGGCCTGTGGCAACAGCGCGATCACAGCCTGAACCTGGCGCATGTGCTTTTCCAGTTGGGCCTGATCGCGCACATCAAGTTCCACCGGGGTAATTTTCGAAGACCCAAGTTTCTCCACATAGGCGCGCAAGGCACGCATATCAACATCCGCCGCAATGACGTGCGAAACCTCGGGGCTGTTCGCCAGGTCGTGCAAAGCAGCCTTCCCCTGTAAGCCAACTCCAAGCAACAGAATCCTCATAACACCCTTTCAATCCAGAAACAAGCCGTCAAAACACCCTTACCTGGCCGCATTTTACCAGCGAAGTATAAAAAATTCGAAAAAATGGCGTATATGGCCTTGATTTACCTGTTTTTATCCCTTATTTTCTTTTATAATTGGAAGAGGATTTCTATAATCCGTGTTTCCCTAAGTTAATCTTTCCAAACTTGCCTAATTGCATAGGAAGATTAGGAGGTGCCACGACATAGATATATTCTATATTCCCAAACTCACCAATCCGTTTACCCTTTTAATTTCCTAGCTACCTTGGAGGAGGAATACGACAATGTTGAAGAAACTACTACCTGTTGCGGCGCTGCTTCTCGTGTTTGCGCTGGTCTTTACTAGCATGCAGGCGACCGCCCAGGACGCCGACTTCGGCGATACACTGGCGGCTGTGCAAGACCGCGGCGTACTCAACTGCGGCGTCAGTGGCGCGCTGTTGGCCTTCAGTTACGTGGATGCCGATGGCAACATGGCTGGCTTTGACGCGGATTACTGCCGCGCGGTAGCCGCTGCCGTTTTGGGCGACGCCACCGCCGTGGAGTTCCGCTCCACCAACGCCAGCGAGCGCTTCCCCGTTCTGCAGAGCGGTGAGATCGACATGCTCTCGCGCAACACCACCTGGACCATCAGCCGCGACACCTCGCTGGGCTTCAACTTCGCCCCCACCACGTTCTATGATGGTCAGGGCATGCTCGTCCGCAAGGACTCCGGCATCGAGACCCTCGAGGACCTGGACGGCGGCACGGTCTGCGTGAACGCGGGCACCACCACCGAGAAGAACCTGGCGGACGTCTTCCGCAGCCTCGGGATCGAATATGAACCGGTTGTGTTTGCCGAGTCCAACGACGTGCTCAAGGCCTACGACGAAGGCCGTTGTGACGCCTGGACGACCGACAAGTCTGGTCTGATCGCCAACAGCCAGCTGTTGAGCAACCCCGAAGACCACAAGATCCTCGACGTGACCATGTCCAAAGAGCCTCTCGGCCCGTTGGTGCGCCACGGCGATGACAACTGGTTCGACATCGTCAAGTGGAGCGTTTTCTGCACCATTCAGGCGGAAGAACTGGGCATCACCTCCGAGAATGTGGATGAGATGCTGGGCAGCGACAACCCCAAGGTCCTCAACACGCTCGGCGTGGAAGGCGACCTGGGTCAGGCCATGGGTCTGAACAACGACTTCTGCTACCAGATCATCAAGCAGGTCGGCAACTACGGCGAGATCTACAATCGCCATCTGGGCCCCGACACCCCCTACAACGTTCCGCGCGGCGTCAACGCCCTGTGGACCGACGGCGGCCTGATGTACTCGCCTCCGTTCCGCTAAACCTATTCTGGTTCACTTTGTGCCTGTCGTCCTCCCCGGAGGGCGGCAGGCACTTTCTTACCGGATGATTTTTCCCCAGCACCCCACCAACCCAAATCCACCACTGAAAGGAGAAAGCCCGTGACGCAAGCGACTGTCTCACCGTCACCGGAATCTCAAACGCGTCCCCTCTGGCGGATGATTTTGGGATTCATTTTCGATGTGCGCGTCTTAGGCGTTTTGGGCCAGATCGGCTTTATCGTCGCCGTCATTTTTGGCGTCAAAGCCATCACCGGCAATTTTGCAGAAAACGCCAGGAAATTAGGGGAATCGCAATTCATTTGCCGAGACGGCACCTTCAGCTATCGTTGCGCTTATGATTTCATGGACAGCGAGGCCGGGTTTGACATCGCCGACACGATGATCGACTACGTCAACACCGACCCTTACTGGCGCGCTTTTACCGTCGGCGTGCTCAACACCCTCAAAGTCGCCATCATGGGCGTGATCCTGACCACCATCGTCGGGACAATTGCCGGCATCGCCCGCCTATCCAACAACTGGTTGATCGGCAAGCTGGCGCTGTGGTACGTCGAATTGATGCGCAACACCCCCTTACTTATTCAGATCTTCTTCATTTACTTCGGCGTCATCCTGGTCGCTCCCACCCTAGACAACGCGCTCCAACCGCTAGGGTTGCCCATCTACATCTCGCGCCGCGGCCTGAACATCCCCTCCCTGGTGTTCACCTCGTCCGCAGGTGTGTGGGTGGCTTTCCTGATTTTAGGGATCGTCCAGTTCCAGGTGCTGTGGATTTTGCTGGGGCGCCGTGAGGAGCGCACCGGCCAACCAGCCAACCGGGTGCGGGCAGGCATCATTGGCTTCATCATCGTCGCCGCCATCGGCTGGTTTGTCTCCGGCAGCGTTTCGGAGACACAGGGAGTGCTGGTTCCCAAAGCAAGCCGCATCCGCGAACTGGACAACGTCGAAAAAATCATACTCCAGCGCACCAATCTGAACCACATCGACGATGTCAAAAACCTGCCGCCCGAAGAAATCGAGGCCGCATCCTGGAAAATCTGCGTGCTGAAAGATTCGGCCTCCGAACCCAATCTGACCCATCAGCTTCGCCAAATGGGCATCCCCTACGATATCACCCGCTCCAGCCGACCCGATCAGGCCACCAAGAAATATGTAAGCGAGAAGTGCGAGGCTTTTGCAGCGACCCAGGCCATCTTGGCCGCCGAACGCGCCACACTGGAAAACCCCGGCAGCCATGTAATCATCCCCGTCAAAGAAAGCCCAATTGTGTGGAGCATCCCCGAACGTCAGGGGCTGAACCTGGTAGGCGGGTCAAAAATGAAGCCCGAGTTCACCGCCCTGTTGCTCGCCCTGGTGCTCTTCTACGGCGGCACGCTGGCTGAGATCGTGCGCGCCGGCATCCAGTCGGTCTCCAAAGGCCAGACGGAAGCCGCTCGCGCCCTCGGCCTGAGCGAAAGTCAGCGGCTGCAATTGATCGTCCTGCCGCAGGCGTTGCGCGTGATCATCCCCCCCGGCATCGGCGTGGCGCTCAGCCTGGCGAAGGATACCAGCCTGGGCATCGCCATTGGTTTCCCCGATATGTATGCCGTGGCCTACACCACCATGAACCAGTCCGGGCGCGTATTGCAATTGTTCGTGCTCATCATGCTGGTGTATGCCCTGATCAGCCTGGCCTTCTCGCTCCTGCTCAACTGGTATAACGAGAAGATCAAACTGGTGGAGAGGTAACCATGACGACCAAATTAGAATCCACTACTCAAGAAGGCATTGGCTTTGGCCGCGGGTTCAACTGGCGAATCTTTCTGTTGGATAACATCACCGGCTCATGGTATCAAGCTCTTACTGTGGCCCTGCTGACGCTGGCATCTATTTTTTATAGCATAAGCCAGTACAAAGCACACAAGAATATCACCACGGCCATCCTGATTGCCTGGACCATTGGTGTCGTTCTGGTGGTTATCAACGAGCTGCGCCACCGCCACACTCGCGTGAGCCGCTGGCTGAAAGAGAACCTGTTCAGCTCAATCAACAACACCTTGCTCACCCTGATGGTCAGCCTGCTTCTGGCCGCCGCGGCGCAAGGGATGTGGGAATGGGGCGTGGTCAACGCCTCGTTCGACCCCAACCAGACAGCCCCCGATGTGCGCCCCGAGAACGGCGCCACCTGGGGGGTGATCTGGGGGGCGCGCAAACTGCTGATGACCGGCGTGCTCGACCCCGAACACCACTGGCGCGTCTGGCTCTCGCTGTGGTTCCTGATCGGCATGTGGATCGCCACCTACGCCAGCAGCCGCCCGGCCATCAAGGATAAACTGCGGCCGGTCCGCCTGCTGCTCAACACCCTGTGGCTGCTCTCACCGATCATCCTGTACATCTTCCTGGCCGGGATCCCCGCCAAGCCCTATCACCTGACGGGGACTCTCTCAGGAGTTGTGATTCTGATCGGGCTTTATC
>WFTY01000314.1 GCA_015485245.1 Anaerolineales bacterium
GAGAGGGCATGGCGGGGGGAGATTACAGCAACAACACTTCCAGATACGCATCCGTCATCCGATCCAGGTCGAAGGCTTCTTCGGCGCGGGCGCGGGCGGCGACGCGGAAACGCGGCAGATCGGCGAGGATTTCCATCGCGGCATGGGTAAGGGCGTCGATATCAGGCGGATCGAGGTTCCAGGGATCGCCGCCGTAAGGGACGACGCGCCCGGCGTCGCCGGTGATCAGTTCGGGAAGCGCGCCGGTGTCGAAAGCCAGCACGGGCAGCCCACAGGCCAGCGCCTCGATGACCGCGTTGGGGCAGGCCGGGTTGAGGTCGGCGGCGTAGAGCAGATGGGCAGCGCGCATGTGCTCGCGCACTTCATCCGACGGCAGCAGCCCGGCCCAGATGAGCGGAACGTCCGTCTCGCGCGCCCAGCGCGCCTTGATGGCCTCGCTCACACGTCCGACGACGACCAGTTCGATCGCTTTCCCCAGCGCGGCGGCGTGCTCCCGGTTGAGGCGTTCCACCAGCCCAATGGCGCTCTCCAGACCGATTTCGTAGCCGCCGGCAAGCGAACCTTCGACGAGGAGGAGGCGGTAGTTGGGCAACTGGGAATCGGGTGACAAGGGATCAGGCACACAGGTTTGCAGGTCAACGGCGTTATGAATCACCGAGGCGGGCACAGGCGCTTCCCCGTAGACGCGCTCCCACCAGCGGCGGGCGAATTCGCTCTGGTAGACGATGTGGTCGGCCAGGTGGGCGCGAATGAAGTTCAGGTTCCAGTTGCCGTACTCGGCGCGCAGGTGGTGTTTGAGGCCGGTGGGCTGTTTGCGGTGCAGCCAGTTCATCCCGTCGATGCGCTGGACGACGCGCACGCCGCGTCGTTTGGCACGCCACAGGGAAAGCAGGTCGCGCGTCCCGCCGATGACGAGTGCCGCGGCGCACCTCGCACCTCGCACATCGCACGTCGTCTCGATACCGCGAGCCTTCAGCGCGGCGGAAAACCTGTCCCGAAACGAGACCATGCCGCCGACGCCGTGGACGCGGGGGATAATAGCGATCTTGGATTGCATTGGTTGCATCAGTCGTCTGCCGTCCGCGGTCGAGTGCCCACCCGCCGCGCCGGAACGCCCGCCCAGATCTCCCATTCGCCGGTGGATTGCAGCAACACCGCGTTCGCCCCAATCACCGTGCCGCGGCCGACGGTCAGCACGCCCTCTTTGCAGAGCACCTTGCAGCCCGGCGAGAGGATGACGTCGTCTTCGATCACGACCCCCTCGAAGCGTGATTGGCTCGCCGGGCGGTAGATATCGGCGCGCCCCAGCGTGACGCCAGGGTAAATCTTCACTCGCGCGCCGATGCGGGCATGACGGTGGATCACAATCCCGAAGCCGCCGTGAGCGATCTCCAAATCCGCGCCGATAGGCACGGAACGGGGCATCTCCACGCCCAACAGTTTGAGGGCGTAGTAGGCCAGCCGTCCCAGCACAGGCCAGCGGCGGGCATAAGCAAGCGAGGTCACTAAATCACGTTTCATATCACGGGGCGGCGGACGGCGGCTGGCGGTCTGCCATCCACCGTCCGTTTGCCATCAGCGAGCGTACTCCAAAACGGCTCTCACAATCCGTTCCGCGGCGCGGCCGTCGCCATAGGGGTTCTTCGCCCCGGACATGGCGGCGTGGGCGGCGGGGTCATCCAGCAGGCGGCGGGTTTCGCGGAGGATGGCATCCGTGTCGGCGCCGACCACCTTCAGCGTGCCGGCTTCCACGCCTTCGGGGCGCTCGGTGGTATTCCGCAGCACCAGCGTGGGGACGCCCAGGGCGGGAGCCTCTTCCTGGATGCCGCCGGAGTCGGTCAGCACCAGGGCGGCGCGTTTCATCAGGTGGACGAGAGGCAAATAATCCAGAGGCGGCAACAAGGTGACGTGCTCCCTGTTGCCCAATAACTCATCAACGGTGCCCTTCACATTCGGGTTGAGATGCACCGGATAGACGAAATGCACATCCCCATTATAATGCTCCGCCAGCGCGGCAATCGCCCGGCAGATGTTCTCCAGCGGCGCGCCGAAGTTCTCCCGCCGGTGCGCGGTGACCAGCACCAGCCGCGGCCCATCGGGGACGGGGAGCGGCGGCGCGGATTGTTCGGCCACCCAATAGAGGGCGTCGATCACCGGGTTGCCGGTGACCACAATCTGTTCATCCGGCACGTTCTCGCGCAGCAGGTTCCCCCGCGCCCACTCGGTAGGGGCGAAGTGCACATCGGCCACAACGCCCGCCACGCGGCGGTTGATCTCCTCGGGGAAGGGCTGGAACTTGTCGCCGGTGCGTAATCCGGCCTCCACGTGCCCCACCCGGATGCGGTGGTAATACGCCAGCAGCGCGGCGGCCATCACCGTGGTGGTATCTCCCTGTACCAGCACCCAGTCCGGCTTCAGGTCGCGCAGCACCGGGTCGAGATGGGTAAAGACGCGGGCGGTCAGTTCCGCCAGCGATTGACCGGGGCTCATCAGGTCGAGGTCGATATCGGGGATGACGCCGAACAAATCGAGCACCTGGTCGAGCATCTCGCGGTGTTGCGCGGTGACGCAAACCAGCGCTTCCACGCCGGGCGTGCGTTCCAGTTGCCGCACCACCGGGGCCATTTTGATGGCTTCCGGGCGGGTGCCGAAGATGGTGAGGACGCGGAGGGAAGACATGGTTGAGGTCGGACGATGGACGGCGGACCGCGGTCTATCGTCTGCTGTCGGTGGTCACCAGGCTGAACCCACACCGAGGCGGTGAACGCGGAATCCCGCCGCGGCCCAGGCATCCGGCGGCCACAGGTTCACCGCGTCCACCACCACGCGGGCGGATGTGATGGCGGCGACGGCCTCGGGGGCAAGTTCCCTGAAAGGGGTGTGAGCCACCAGGAGGACGAAGGCATCGCTCCCTCGAAGGGCGGCTTCCAACCCCGGAGCCGTGGAAATCCCCGCGATCTGCGCGTCCGGCTTATACGGCTCGTAAGCGACCACGCGCGCGCCGGCATCCACCAACTGGCGGGCGACTTCCAGCGCCGGGCTTTCACGCAGGTCGTCCACATCGGGTTTGTAGGCCAGGCCGAGGAGGGCAATATGCTTACCACGCAAATCACCCAGCGCGCGGCGCAGCAAGTCAACCACATAAGCTGGCTGGCCGTCGTTGACCTGACGGGCGGTGCGGATCAGCGGGGTGAGATCGGGCGCGGCCTCCACCAGAAACCAGGGATCCACGCTGATGCAATGACCACCCACGCCGGGGCCGGGGCGCAAAATTTCCACCCGCGGGTGACGGTTCGCCAGGCTGATGGCCTCCCACACGTCCACGCCAAAACGCTCGGCCAGGCGGGCGAACTCGTTGGCGATGGCGATATTAACATCGCGGTAGGTGTTCTCCATCAGTTTGACCATCTCGGCGGTGGTGGCGGTGGTTTCGATGACCTCGCCGCGCACAAAGGTGGCGTACAGGTCGCGGGCGGCTCTGGCGGAGGCCAGATCCACGCCGCCGACCACGCGGGCATTTTCGATCAGTTCGCGCAAAATCTGTCCGGGCAGGACGCGCTCCGGAGAATAGGCCAGGTGGAAATCCACCCCCGCTTTGAGGCCGGAACGCTCCAAGATGGGAGCGACCACGTCTTCGGTAGTGCGCGGCGGCGAGGTAGATTCCAGCACCACCAGGTTGCCGCGGCGCAGACAGGGGACGATGGCTTCGGCAGCGGCGATGACGTAGGAGAGATCGGCGGCAGGGGCATGGACCACGGACGGCTGACCGCTGACCGCTGACTCCTTGAAGGGCGTGGGCACGGCGATGATAAAGGCATCGGCTTCGGCAGGCAGCGCTCAAATC
>WFTY01000315.1 GCA_015485245.1 Anaerolineales bacterium
CTTGATGGTGTGATGATGCACCAGATCAGGCTGCTCGCGACGGTAGATGCGGGTCAGATCGAACAGGGAAAGCAGCTCCCGCCAGGGCGTAAGGCTGCGCCGCTGCAAGCGCCAGGGCAGCCAGCGGAAACCGGCAGCCCGCAATCGCTCGGCAAAGGCGCCGGGGGGCGAGAGCAACACCACCTCATGCCCGGCATCCCGCAGTGCGTGTATCCAGGCGTAACGGAAGTTGTAGAGATACCAATCGGTGTTGGCGGTGAGGAGGAGTTTGGGCATGGGGGGGATTAGGTGATCAGGGAATTGGGGGAGAGGGAGGCGTAGATGGAGAGCAGGCGGCGTTTCATTTCCGCCCAGTTGTAACGTTGCGCGTAGGCGCGGCGGCCATTGCGACCGAGCTCAGCGCGCAAGACGGGGTCCTCGGCCAGGCAAGTGAGGGCGTTTTCCAATGCGGCGCGGTCGCCGTAGGGGATCACCAGACCGCAACGCTCGCGCTCAATAAGCGCATCCATCCCGGTTCCCGCAGCGGCCAGCACCGGCATCCCCAGCATCATGGCCTCAAAAAGCTTATTCGGACTGGCACAACGATGATGCGGCAGCGCCGGGTCGTAGAGCGCCAGCACCACATCGGCGGCGGCGGTCAACGTCAGCGTGCGTGCGTAAGGGACGCGTCCATGCCAGGTCACATTGGGGAGCGATTCCGCCGCGTGGCGAATGTGCGTCTCATCGCCGCCGTAGCCGCCAAGGGCCAGATGCCAGTCCGGGTGCGCGCGCAACACAGCGAGCACGTCCAGCAATCCCCGCTCAACCTGCAAAAGGCCAACGTAAATCAGGTTAAAACACGAAGGACACGAAGTTTTTTTACCTTTGTGTCCTTCATGATCCTCTTGGTGTTCCCTGTGGTAACACTCTGGAGGGGTATTCAGGATAACCGTCCAATTCGCAGGCGGCGCGCCAACCTGCCTCAGGCGGGATTCGTCAGCCAAAATAAGGGCATCCACCCGCTGCACCGCCCAGCGATCCAGGGCGCGGATCAGCCGCTTTATCCATGCCGGTGTGGCGCGCAGGTGATCAGCGTAAAAATCGAAAATATCATAGACCACCTTCACCCCCCACAACCGCTTGCAGAGCAGCGCCGGCAGCACAGTATCGAAATCACAAGCGTGGATCACCTCCACTTGCTGACGATGGCGCACCAGCCAGCGGATCAATCCCCATTGCCAGCGCAGTAGCGCAGGCAGGTTCGCCATCCCTGTGCCGTAGCGCGCCCGGATGGGCAGCCGCTCACAAGGGACGCCCGCCACATCCTCGCGGCGCGGCAACGCGCCGGTGCGATCCCAGCCGAGAAGATACACAGCATATCCGGCCTGGTGCAGCGCCGCGGCAGCCTTCTCGACGCGCGGATCGGGCGCGATGGGGTTGGAGCGGAGGAAGAGGATCATAATAGGGAACTGGGGGATTGGGTAAAGGGGTGTCTTGTCACCCCGTCACTCAACTACCCGGCTGCTTTGATAAGCCACCACCACATCCCCTGCGGGGCCGTACGCTGCCACGCGCCCACCCTCCAGCCAGATGGCGCGCTGACACCACTCCGTCACCTGGGGCATGCTGTGCGAGACCAACACAATCGCCGTCCCCTGGTTCTGAAAATCCGCCATGCGCGCCAGGCACTTTTCCCGAAAGCGCATATCCCCCACCGAAAGGACTTCGTCCACCAGCAGGATGTCGGGACGCAGGCTGGTCGCCACAGCAAACCCCAGGCGGGCGACCATGCCGGTGGAATAAGTGCGCAGTGGGGCATCCAGGAATTCACCGATATCAGCAAATGCAACAATGCTCTCAAAACAATCCTGGATCTCCCGCCGCGTCCGCCCCAACATCGCTCCATTGAGATAGACGTTCTCCCGCCCCGTCAACTCCGGGTGAAAGCCGGCCCCCAATTCCAGCAACGGAGCGACCCGTCCGCGAAGAATTACCCTCCCCGAGGTCGGCTTGAGCACCCGCGCCAGCACCTTGAGCAGCGTGCTCTTGCCCGCCCCGTTGCGCCCGATGACGCCGAACATCTCCCCCGGTTGAACTTCCAGGCTGACATCCTGCAACGCCCAAAAGTGTTCATAGCGCACACCTCCCTGCGCCCAGCGAACGACATATTCCTTAAGGCCAGAAAGCCGCTCGCGCGGCAGGCGGAATTGGACGGAGACGTTGGAGAGCTGGATGGAGGGGGGCATGATGCTCAGGTGATTGGGTGACCGGGTGATCAGGGGATTAGGCGACTGGGCAACAAGCAACCTGCCACCCCAGTCACCCTGTTATCTTGTCACCTACAACCGATAGGCATACTCATCCGCGCGCCAGGTGAAGACCAGCGCCCCGAGGGTCAGGGCGACGAAGGCAAACCCCACGGCAGCGCTCCATACCTCGCGTCCCGGCAGTATGCCATAAAGCAACGGCTGGCGGAACAACTCGACATAGACCACCATCGGGTTGAAGCGAAAAATCACCCGCCAGCGCTCCGGCACGATCTCCAGAGGATAGATCACCGGCGTGGCGTACAACCAGATGGTCAACAGCACATTGTACACCGGCAACATATCACCAAAGTAGACCGCCGCCGTGGAAAGCAGCAACCCTAACCCCAGGGTGAACGCGGAGAGCAGGATCATCGCCAGCGGCCAGGACAACCAGGCCAGGCTGGGATGCACCCCCAGGGGCAGAGCAATCGCCAGCAGAGGAATCAACGCCAGCAGCCAGTTGACCAGTTCGGTGCCCACCGCGGCCAGGGCAAACGCCGAACGTGGCATGTAAATACGCTTGAGCAACTCCCCGCTCCAGATCATCTCCCCCATCGCCTTGCTGGTCGCGCTGGCGAAGAAGTTCCACACCAGTTGTCCGCTGAGCACGTAGACCGGAAAATTCTCGATCTGAATTCGAAAGACCTGCGAGAAGACCACAGTGAGCACCAACATGGTCAGCAGGGGGTTGAGCATCGTCCAGGCCACCCCCAGGACAGAGCGTTTATAGCGCGTCTTCACCGCCCGGCTGACGAGCTGCACGATCAGGCCGCGGTAATCCCACAAGGCGCGCAGTTCTTCGAGGAGGAGAGGGGGAGTATTCGCAGAATCGTAGATGGGCATAGGTATTGAACAAACGACGGCGGACGGCGGACCACAGACCGCGGTCCGTGGTCTGCGGTCAGCCGTCTCTCGTCAGTTGATACAGTTC
>WFTY01000316.1 GCA_015485245.1 Anaerolineales bacterium
ATTTTGATCCCTCCCAATGGCGGCAGCTGCGCGGCGAAGTGGCCGCCGTGGATGTCGTGGCCGGCACCTTTTCCCTGTTGAAAAACGATGGAGAAACGTTGAGCCTGTTGGTGGATGAGGGCACGCGCTTTGCTGGCGGGCTTTCCGGCCTGGAGGGGCTGGAAGTTGGCACAGTGGTGGGCGTGGCCGCGCATGTTGGGGAGGACGGCCAGTTGACGGCCAGACTGGTGGCCCTCAGCCCTGCGGCGAAACAGACGCGCCCTCGCCGCGGGACGGTCGCCGCCGTCAACCCTGCGGCGGGCACGTTCACCCTGCTCACCCCTCAGGGTGAGGAGATCACTTTCGCCGTGGATGAGAGCACGCGCTACAAGAGCAAGGATGGTTCCGTCGCCGGCCTGACGGACTTGCAGGTGGATATGGTCGCCGTGGTGATGGCTCAATCTCAAGGGGATGGTTTTGCCCTGGCGACGGTCGTCGCCGCCGGGGATGCGGAAGACCTGCCGGAGTTTGATGTGCGCGCCCGCGGGGAAGTCACGGATGTGGCGGAAGCCAGCCTGACCATCGCCACCGCCGATGGCGAGACGCTGACTTTCCGGGTAGACACTCAGACGCGCTTCTTCTCCTCCGGCGGCGCGGTGCAAAGTCTGGATGGTCTTTCTATTGGGGCGACGGTGATCGTGGGGGCGGTAGAGACGGAGGACGGCGGCTTGTTGGCGAAGGTCATCGCCGCCCGGGCGGTTTCCCCCTGATCGTGGTGATGGGTGCGCGTGTTCGCCCTTCCCTGGATTCAACCAGCGGAAGGGCGTTCTGGTTAATCGGCGTTCAGGAGCACGTTTTTCAGTTCGCGACAGACGGTTTCGACTTGCGCCTCGCTCATCACTCCAGAGAAAGGCAGCGCCAGCCCGCGACGGCCGAGCTCCTCGGTGACGGGGAAATCGCCGGGCTGATAGCCAAAACGTTCCACCATATAGGGTTTGCAGATGGATGGGGATGAAATAAGGGCGGTTGGGGATGCCGCGGGCTTTCAATCCCGCGGCGACGGCGTCGCGTTTGATCTCCGGAGCGAAGCGCACCACATAGACGAACCAGCTCATGCGCGTGGTCTCCGCGGCGATGTGAGGCGTTTCCACGCCGGGAATCTCGGCGAGGCGTTCCTGATACCAGTGGGCCACGCGGGCGCGGTTGTTGAGCAGCTCTTCCAGGCGCTCCATTTGCACGCGCCCAAGGGCGGCGCTCATCTCATCAATGCGGTAGTTGTAGCCCAGGTGGGTGTGTTGCAGCCAGGTGTCGCCGGGGGAGCGGCCCTGATTGCGCAGGGCGCGCATCAGGTGGGCAGCTTCGTCGTCGTCGGTGACGATCACCGCTCCCTCGCCGGTGGTGATTTGTTTGTTGGGGTAAAAGGCGAACACGCCGAAGTCGCCCAGCGTCCCGGCAGGACGCCCTTTGTACGTTGCTCCCAGGGCTTCGCACGAATCCTCGATCAGGGCGAGGTGATGTTGCCCAGCGATCTGCCGGAGGGCGTCCATCGCCGCGGGCTGGCCGAACACGTCCACGGGCAGGATGGCCTTCAGAGGGGACTGGTCGCTCGCCCCGCGGCGGGGCAACCATTTTCTCGCCGCCGCGCCGCCTGTGGTCAGGTCGTCCACCGCTTGTTGCACCAGCATCGGGTTGATGTTGCCGGTTTGCGGGTCCACATCGACGAAAACCGGCGTGGCGCGCTCAAAGAGCAGCACGTTGGTTGATGCGACGAAGGAAAACGGTGTGGTGATCACCAGGTCGCCGTCGCTGATGCCTGCGGCATGCACGCACAGGTGCAAGCCGGCCGTACCGGAGCTGACGGCGATGGCGTGGCGGCTGCCGGTGTAGGCGCGCACGGCCTGCTCAAACGCCTCGGTCTCTGGGCCCATGCTCAGCCAGCGAGTTCGCAACACGGCGGCCACAGCCTGGCGCTCCGCCTCCGTGAGATCAGGGGACGACATCTGAATGTGGATGCTTTGACTCAATGTGTTGTCCTTTTTGGCGTGAAGTGGCGAGATTGTATCACAGGTGGCTTGGGGGAGAGAGTGGTAAAATTCGCCCCATGCCAACCTCCGCGGGAATCCCCCTCTCGAAGCGCATTTTTGATTTGGCCCTCACCATCCCCGGGCTGATCTTGCTCTCGCCGCTGATGGTGTTGATCGCTTTGCTGGTGTGGATCACCCACGGATGGCCGATCTTCTTCACGCAGGTTCGGCCGGGGTATCGGGGGAAGCTTTTCCGCCTCTACAAATTCCGCACGATGAAGGATATCCGCGATGCCGAGGGCAACCTGCTGCCCGATGAGCAGCGCCTGACCCCGCTGGGGCGCTTTCTGCGCAGCACCAGCCTGGATGAGTTGCCGGAGCTGTTCAACGTACTGCGCGGCGAGATGAGCCTGGTGGGGCCGCGCCCGCTGCTGGTGCAGTACCTGGGGCGCTATTCCCCCGAACAGGCGCGCCGCCACGACGTGCTGCCGGGCATCACTGGCTGGGCGCAGATCAACGGGCGCAACGTCCTCACCTGGCCGGACAAGTTCCGCCTGGACGTGTGGTATGTGGATCACTGGTCGCTGTGGCTGGATATCAGGATTTTGGCGATCACGTTATGGAAAGTGCTCCGGCGCGAGGGCATCAGCCAGCCTGGCCACGCCACAGCCGAAGAATTCATGGGGAACGAGAGCTCTGACGGTTGACCGCGTCGCCCTGCCATCCTACCCGACGAATGCAACCAACACAACGGACTTGAATAACATGCTTGGTGAACTTGCTGCTTTAGGAACTGCCTTCGCTTTTTCCATTGGCTCGGTGTTTCTCACCCTGGCAGGACGGCACATCGGCCCGCTGGTGCTCAACCGCTTGCGCCTGATTGTGGCGATTTTCCTGCTCAGTCTGACGCACTGGCTTACCCTGGGGACGCTGCTCCCCTGGGATGCAGAACCTCAGCGCTGGTTGTGGTTGGGGCTTTCCGGTGTGGTCGGTCTGGTGATTGGGGATATTTTCCTCTTCCAGGCTTTCGTGTGGATCGGACCGCGCCTTTCGATGTTGATGATGAGTCTGGCGCCGGTCATCGCCGCCTTGCTGGCCTGGGTATTCCTCGGCGAGCGCATGGCTTTGTTGGAAATCGTCGGCGTGGCGTTGACGCTTGGGGGCGTCGCCTGGGTGGTGATGGAACGCAACAGCGCGGAAAAGGAGCTTAACCCCGATTACGGTCGCGGCGTGCTTTACGGCCTGGGCGCGGCGGCTGGTCAGGCTGGCGGGTTGGTGCTGGCAAAAAACGGCCTGGGCGGCACCTTTTCGCCGGTTTCCGCGAACCTGATCCGCATGCTTGCCGCCGCCGTGGTTTTGTGGGGGTTGACCTTTATGCAAGGACAGGGGCGCGCCACGCTGCATGCGCTGTGGACGAACCCGCGCGGCGTGCGCTTTGCCCTGATGGGCGCGTTTTTTGGCCCCTTTTTGGGTGTTTCCCTCTCGATGCTGGCGATTCAGAGCGCCGAGGTGGGGATCGCCTCCACGCTGATGTCCCTGACGCCGGTTTTGCTGTTGCCGATCAGTTATGTGGTGTTCAAAGAGCGTTACGGTTGGGGCGCTGTCGTGGGGACGCTGCTCGCCATTGCCGGTGTGGCGGTGCTGTTTTTGGTGTAACCTGAGTTGGGGTTAGTGAACGTGTTTGTGCGCCATCTCTTCCTCGGTGGCCGGACGTAGTCCAGCGATGGTCACGGAGAAGTGGAGTTCCTTGCCAGCCAGCGGATGGTTGAAGTTTAGCTGGACAGTTTCCTCGCCTACCTCCTGAATGGTGGCGTGCAGCGGATTGCCGTTGCCGTCCTGCACACTCAGGGCGACGCCTACTTCCATAGGGATGGTGTCGGGAAATTGATCGCGCGGCACGTCGACGTAAGCCGCCGGGTCTTCCTCACCGTAGCCCTCTTTGGCGCTAACCTGAACATCCTTGCTCTCGCCCACCTTCATGCCGTAAAGCGCGCTTTCCAGGCCGGGGATGATATTCCCGACGCCCTGAATGAACTCAATGGGTTCATGGCCCTCGGATGTGTCGATGACTTCGCCGTCAACTCGCAGAGTGTATTCCATGGTGACCACCTGGCCATCCTGGACGGTTGCCTCATTTGTCATTGTCTTTCTCCTTCTAGGATCTATCAGAGATCGCCTTGTGGCCCCCTGGAAATTTCAGATAGATTCACAACGTAATTCCGCCGATGGGTTCGGCGGCCGAATAGGACTATATTCTAACCGCTTTTTGGGGAATTGGGAGAGAGAATCAGTCGCTGGGCTTTAAGAGGTAGACGGTCAGCGGGGTGTGTTTCCCCTTGACGACGATGTTGCGCGCCGCTCCAAAGGGGAGGTCGGGGAGGGCCTGGTGCACGGTGAGGGAGCACAAGATTTCCCCCGCGGCTGCGGCGCTTTCCAGGCGCTGTGTCACGTTGACGGTATCG
>WFTY01000317.1 GCA_015485245.1 Anaerolineales bacterium
ATCCTCTGCCGCGCAGCGCCGCAGGTTGTTGAGCATCATGCGCTTCATCACATGCACTTCAGCGTTCCAGCGAGGGCGGTATTTCCACAGCGGACGAAAGATCGCCACCGGCACGCGCGAAAGCAGCGCGGCGCTGCGCGGCAGAGGATATTCCCCCGCAGTGGCAATCAGGATCAATTTCTCTAAGCGTTCAGGGTGGGCCACAGCGTATTCCACGCAAATTGAACCGCCAAACGAGTGTCCCACCAGGACGAACTTCTCCGGCAAATCCAACGCTTCGGCGATCGCGTCGATATCCTCCACCAGCTCAGGCATAGTGTACTCGCTGAAGGGGGCATCGCTCTGACCGTGGCCGCGCAGATCGGGGACGACAACGCGGTATTGATGCCCAAAGTGGTTGATCTGATACTCCCACGTCTCGGCGCAACCCGCGTAGCCATGCACCAGCATCAAGGTTTTCTCTGCCCCCTCCGGGTGAACGTCCACCACGCTCAAGCGAGCATCCGCCAGGCCGCGGATGGGAACCTCAACACGGTACAGATTTAAATCCAGTTGGATCTGACGGCCTTTCAGGCCACGCGGTTCTTTGAGCATCGCTTCCTCCTCCAGCAAGGATCGTTTGGCACCCTGATTGTACTCGATGGTAGAAGGAAAACCAACCCAAACCACCGGTAAAACAACTTCTCCCGCAGACCGATAATCTGCGGGAGAAGTTATCGCACAAAACGTTGTGCAAAACGGCTAGAACATCAGACCGTTAATTTCATCCAAAACCTGCTGTGAGGGACGCAGACGATCCTGCCCCAGGCGGTTGAGCGGTTCAGCGGGCAGGTTGTACAGGTCAAAGAGCGAAGGAGCTTCCGGGTTGATGTAGATCAACCCGGTGAGCAGTTCCTGTTGACGATTGGCTTCCTCCAGCATGCTCAGCACGTGGGCGCGATCTGTAGGATCATGGCCTTTATCCAGCTTGCGCAGGATGATGCGCGAACCATCGTGCAGCTTGACCTCTTTGCTCTCACCCTCCTCATAATCCACCAGGATCTCCTCGGCGGCGGGGACGAAGAACAGGTCGTGCAAGGGCGATTCGTGCTCCTTGCCCCAGGCGTAGGAGTGATAGGCGTCATCGCGATTGTTGAAGGTCACGCACGGGCTGATGATATCAAGGATGGCAATGCCGCGGTGATTAAGGGCGGCCTTCACCAGTTCCTTGACCTGTTTGGGGTCCCCGGCGAAAGAACGGGCGACGAAGGTCGCCTGGCTGACGATGGCCTCCCAAACGATATCAATAGGCATATAAGGATTCTGGCCGTGCCCCTTAAGCTGCAATCCTTCCTCCGCCGTAGCCGAGAACTGCCCTTTGGTAAGGCCGTACACACCATTGTTGGCAACAATGTACACCAACGGCAGGTTGCGGCGCATGACGTGCTTAAACTGTCCCATGCCGATGCTGGCGGTGTCGCCATCGCCGCTCATCGCCAGGCCGCGCAGTGAAGTATCGGCGAACAGCGCGCCGGTCGCCAGGGAGGGCATGCGTCCATGCAGGCTGTTGAAGCCAAAAGAACGCCCCAAAAAGTACGTCGGCGCTTTGCTGGAACAACCGATGCCACTGAACTTAACGATCTCTTCCGGGACCAGGCTCAACTCATAGCAAGCGGCGATGATCTGGCTGGAAATGGAGTTATGGCCGCAGCCCTGACACAGGGTGGTCGGCGCGCCGCGGTAATCCGTCTTGGAAAGGTTCACCAGGTTGACTTTTGGTGCTCGTGTAGCCATATCAGTTACGCTCCTCTTGCAGAATAGCCTGAGTGATCCAGGAAGCAGTCAACGGCAGGCCGTCATTGTGGGTGACGGGGATCAAGGCCGTGGCGCGTTCAGGAACTTCCAGGGAAAGAATTTGCTGGAGCTGCCCATCGCGGTTCATCTCTACCACATACACGCGCTCGTGGTTGTGGATGAACTGGCGTACTTCTTCGTTGATGGGCAACGCCCGCAGACGCAGATAATCCACTGGCAAATCTTGCGCCGTCAGGCGATCTTGCGCCTCCCGCACGGCGGGGTCGGCGGAGCCAAAGGCGATGATGCCTACGCGCGCGCCCTCCACCGGGTGCAATTCCGGCGCCGGCACAAAGCCGCGCGCAGTCTCAAACTTGAGGCTCAGGCGCTCCAGGCTGCGCGCCCAGATCTCCGGATCCTCGCTGTAATTGGTGTATTCATCATGGCCGGTGCCGCGTGCAAAATAGCCCGCCCGCGGATGGCGATTCCCCAAAACCGTGCGATAGGGAATACCGTCGCCATCCATATCGAGGTAACGCCCCCAATCCTTGAAGCGCTCTGAATCCAGGTCATCTTCCCAGATCACCTTGCCGCGATCGATGTCCTCTTCAGGATAGGCAAAGGGTTTGGTCATCCACTGGTTCATCCCCAGGTCAAGATCGCTGAGCACAAAGATGGGGGTTTGCAAACGTTCGGCCAGGTCGAGCGCCCGCCAGCCGAACTCAAAGCATTCATACACCGACCCTGGCAACAGGACGACGTGCTTGGTATCCCCATGGCCGAGGAAATAGCACAGGTTGATATCGCCTTGCGAGGTGCGCGTGGGTAAGCCGGTGCTCGGCCCCATGCGCTGCACATCCCAAATCACCACCGGAACCTCGGCGTAATACGCCAGGCCGGTGTACTCTGCCATCAGGCTGATTCCCGGCCCAGACGTGGAGGTCATCGAGCGCAAACCAGCCCAACCAGCGCCAATCGTCATGCCGATGGCCGCCAGCTCATCTTCCGCCTGAACGACGGCGAAGGTGTTTTTGCCCGTGACCGGGTCTTTGCGGTACTGTTTCAGGAAGTGATCCAGCGACTCCGCCAGGCTGGATGCCGGGGTGATCGGATACCAGGCGGCGAATTGCACCCCGCCGAACATCGAGCCGAGGGCGGCGGCGGTGTTGCCATCCGCCATAATGTACCCCTCAGTCGCGCTCATCGGCTCTACCACGAAGGGGTCCCGTTTTTCCAGGTTCTCAGCCGCCCAGCTCATCGCGCTCTGAATAACCCCGTAGTTCAGGTCAATCGGCTTTTGCTTACCCTTGAAGTGGAAATCC
>WFTY01000318.1 GCA_015485245.1 Anaerolineales bacterium
CAGTAACACGGCAGCGTCGCCAGGGTAATGGCGATCAGGAAGACGCGTAATCGGGTGCGGGAAGGGGTGGATGCTGCCATGGCTTGTGCTTGATGATAACATCAGCTCAGGTTGAGATCAAGGACGGTTGAATCTCGCCCCCGAGTTGTGTACAATCGAGGAAAGCAAAATCCGTATTGAAGGAGCAGGTATGCATTACCGTCGGTTGGGACGTTCTGGCTTGAAAGTGAGTGAAATCTCTTTGGGGGCCTGGATGACGTTTGGCGCGCAGTTGGATGAGCGCGCCGCGCGCGAATTGATTCAAGCGGCCTACGATCAGGGCGTTAATTTCTTTGATAACGCGGATGCCAACAATGATGGGCAGGCGGAGATCATTATGGGGAAAGCGATTGGGGATTTGCCTCGTGAGGCGTTGGTGATCTCAAGCAAGGTGTTTTCGCCAACTATGCCCGGGCCGAACGGGCGCGGGCTCTCACGCAAGCACATCAGTGAGTCGATTCACGCTTCTCTGCGCCGGCTGGATACTGAATATCTGGATATCTACTTCTGCCATCGCTACGACCCCGACACGCCGATTGAGGAAGTGGTGTTCACCATGAACATGCTTATCCAGCAGGGGAAGATTCTTTATTGGGGCACGTCGGAGTGGTCGGCGGCTCAAATATCTCAGGCCGTCTCCGCGGCGCGGCAGTATAACCTGATACCCCCGGTGGTGGAGCAGCCGCAATATAACCTGCTGCACCGCCAGCGCGTGGAAGCCGAGATCGCGCCGCTGGCGCGCGAGCTGGGCATCGGCCTGACTACCTACAGCCCGTTGGCGTTTGGCATCCTAACAGGGAAATATAACGAAGGGATCCCCGAGGGCAGTCGCGCCGCCCTGGAGAGCGGCGCCTGGATACGCAACTACCTGACGCCCGAGTGGCTGGGGATTGTGGGGGAACTGGTATTGATCGCTGCGGATCTGGGTGTCACGCCGGCGCAACTGGCTATTGCCTGGGCGTTACGGCGAAAGGAGATCAGCAGTGTGATAATCGGCGCGACCAGCCTGGATCAATTGTTTGAAAACCTGGGCGCGGCTGATGTGGTTTCCTTGCTGACGGATGAGGTTCTGGAAGATGTTGATGCGTTGGTGGAAAACGCGCCGGAGGTGGTTTAGCCGGCTTCAGCCGTTCTCCAGCTGGGCCAGATAACTTTCGATGGCTTTGCCCAGTTTTGCGGGGTGAAAATCGTATGGGCCCAGACCAGAGGCGTAGACCACGCGCCCGTCTAACCCGATTAGGTAAAGCCGGGTTGGCCAGGCGGCGTAGGCTTTGTTGACAGCGTCGTCCATCTCGTCCACGTATGTGTGGATGCCGTATTGGAGCGCCGCCTCACATTGCCCGGCAACTGCCCGCCGATCCTCGATGGTCTGGGGGTCGTATACATCGGTGGCCGCTTTCAACCGGGCCAGTTTCATTGCCAGGCCGGTAAGTCCGCCGCCCAGCCACCAGCCATCCACGGGATGCGCCTCGCGGATGTATATGGCGAGAAAGCGCACCTGCTCGTGGTACTGGCGATACAGGTCGTGGAGACTGACCGTCCCCTTGACGAAAGGCGGTCAGGTGAAGCTGCCGAAGACCAGAGCCACCGGCTTTTTGCCGCGGAAATCGGAGAGACGTACCGGGTTTTCGCCGTGGGTGTCGCGCAGTTCAAAGTCCGGAGCCGGGTCGCCAATGCGCGGGGCTTGAGCGTTGTATCTGGTTTGCCAGGCGCGGGCATCGCCGCGGTTTTTGATGAAGGCCATGTGGTTTTCTCCTCGGGAGGAAACGGGCTCAGACTTCGGAAATTTTCACGCGAGTCATGGTATCCCCCTGGCGTATGGCGAGGACCACGTCCATGCCCTCCACCACTTTGCCGAAAACGGTGTGTTTTCCGTCCAGGTGTGGCTGCGGGGCGTGGGTGATGAAAAACTGGCTGCCGTTCGTGTTTGGGCCGGCGTTTGCCATTGAGATCATGCCGGTTTCGTGAGTCAGCGGATTGTTGGCGGTTTCATCCTCAAACTGGTAACCGGGGCCGCCGCGCCCGGTTCCTGTGGGGTCGCCGCCCTGGATGACGAAGTTCTTGATCACGCGGTGGAAGGGCACGCCGTCGTAAAACCCCTGTCGGGAGAGAAAGACGAAGTTGTTGACGGTTTTGGGGGCGTGCTGGGGATAAAGTTCAAGCACAATTTCCCCTCGCGGCGTCTCGATGGTGGCGCGGTAGGTTTTTTGGGGGTCAATTTCCATGGCAGGGGGCTGATCCCAGCTTTGCATGGCTGTATCCTTTCTGGAGATGGGTTGATGGATAGGGATGCATTATAACGCGGATAGAGGAAACCCGGAGAAACCGGGCTTCTACAGTGCATCTGAGTTTACCCTGCCTGGGCGATGAAATGCAGCACAGCACGGGTGAGCTGCGTATCGGCCAGGGCGCGGTGACTGTTGGGCAGCGCCAACCCGCATTGCGCTCGAGCGTCGTCCAGGCTTTGCCAGCGGTACGAGCGGCGCTTGGGGTTCCACTGTCCGTAGAAGCGGGCGTAGAGCTTCATGATGCAAAAGAAGTTCGCCTGCGGATGGCGCCACTTCAACCAGGCGCGTTGATGTGACTGCTGCATCATCCGCAGATCAAAGTCGAGGTTGTAGACCCCCACATAGCGCCCCCGCAGCAGCGCCTCCACCTGTGGCCAGACTTCCTCCCAGGGTGGGGCGTCGCTCAGCATCCCGGCAGTGATGCCGTGGACGCGCTGCGCTCCGGCTTCGATCGGGCCACGCGGCCGCACCAGTGTATCTAACAGTGTGCTGCCATCGTGGTCCACGATGCTGATCTCGACGATCTCGGCATGAGTGCCGGTGCCGGTGGTCTCGGTGTCCAGGTAGACGGGGTTTTGCTCCAGGTAGAAGCGAGCTTGTTGAATCGCCTCGCGGCGGGCAGGCGCGTTCATGGAAGATCCTTCTTCTCCAGGTGCGCCTGCACGCTGCTGATCTTTTCCTCCATGCTTTGGGGACGGTCTACGCGCGTGCCCACCCGGATGGTGGTGCTGATGCGCGGCGCACCCATTTCGTGGACGACTTGATGGCAGCGTTTTAAGGCCTCGAAGATGGTTTCCCATTCCCCTTCCACGTTGGTGCCGTTGGCGTGCAATTGGGGGGCAAGCCCGGCTTCTTGTAGCACCTGCTCGCAGGCGGCCACATAGCGCGAGAGGGATACGCCCACGCCGATGGGGACGATGGCGATGTCGGCGATGGCTTTCACCTGATGCCTCCTTCTTCCATAGGCTGTAAGTTTAGCTTTCGGAATAACATTGTGCTCCCAGTTTCACGTTTTTAGCTGTTGAGCATATTTCTGACGGAATTTGGCCACTTTGGGGGCGATGACCAGCCGGCAGTATCCCTGATCGGGGTTGCGGGCAAAATAACCTTGATGGTAGTCCTCGGCGGGGTAGAATGCCTTGAACGGTGTGATCTCCGTGACCAGCGGGTTTGACCAGATGCCCTCGGACTCGATTTCTTGTTTCACCGCTTGAGCGGTTTGGTGTTGGGCCTCGGAGTGATAGAAGATCACCGAGCGATACTGTGTGCCTACGTCTGCCCCCTGGCGGTTAAGTGTGGTGGGGTTGTGGACGGTGAAGAAGATGCGTAGCAGGTCGGCGTAACGGATCACGGCGGGGTCAAACGTGATCTGTACCACTTCGGCATGGCCGGTTGTGCCGCGACAAACCTCCTCGTAGGTGGCTGCGCCATCGCCGCCGGAGTAGCCTGCGACAACCTGCTCAACGCCATTGAGCGCGGCGAAAATCGGCTCCAGGCACCAGAAGCAGCCGCCGCCCAGCGTTGCAATTTGTGTGTCGGTTGAAACCATTAAAGTTCTCCTGAATCTGAAGCTGCCTGCGCGCGGTACAGGTTGTAAAGGCGGATCAGTCGCCGGGTGATCTGGATTCCGAGGAGGGCGCAGGCTTCAGCGGGGAGCTGATGGCGAGCCGCGGCGTCGAAGAGCAGGCGATAAGACGCCGGCGTCTCTTCGCTCCCCAGCCAGCACGCGACCAACAGCGTCAGTCGCGGCAGTGCCTGAAACGAGTAAGCCAGGTTGCCAAAGAACTCCCGTCGCCCGCCGGCCTGTTCGGCGGCAAATTGAAAGCCGTTATTGTCGTTGCCGAAAGCATTTTGCAGCGCCTGCCCGGTGTGACGCTGGAAAGCCGCCTCGTCCAATCCGCTTTCCAGGGTGGCGGGGAAGATATCCCAGCGCCCTGCTTGTGGTGTGCCGTCGCAGGTGCGGAAGTAGCTTAGCAATATGTATTCTTCCGCCGGACTCAGTTGCTGGTTGCCGGATGTTTCCCAGGCGGTGAGCTGGGGGAAGAGCAGCCGCACCGTCCGCCCCCACAATGCCAACTGAAACTCACCGCGCGTGGCGCGATCTGGCAACCAGAGTGATCCGGTTTGCAGCGCGGCGCGCTCGGGTTGCAAACCCTGCAACTGACGGCGCAGCGATGTCAGGCGCGTTGTCAACAAGCTGGCGTCCAGGTCGGGAAGAATCACGGATGCCCTCCGGCACTTTGCGCGGCCCAGGACAGTTGAGCCTGGCTGAAATTATATCAGCCTCGTGTCTTTGTGTACGCGGAGGGCATCCAAGGCATTCTATCGGTTTGCCGGGTGCAGGAAGATGACCCAGTAAACCGCGGCGACGAACAAGGACCCGCCGATGATGTTGCCAATGGTGACGGGGAGCAGGTTGTTGAGCACGAAAGCGTTCCACGTCAGGTTGGGGAGTTCCGCCCCCACGGTTTGGACGAACGCCGGGTCAAACTGCTTGATGAGCAGGCCAATAGGGATAAAGTACATGTTGGCGACGCTGTGTTCGAAACCGGCGGCGACGAAGGCGGTGATGGGGAAGATGATCGCGGCGATTTTATCTACGGTGCTGCGGGCGCCCAGGGTCAGCCACACGGCCAGGCACACCAGTGCGTTGCACAAGACGCCGAGCACAATGGCTT
>WFTY01000319.1 GCA_015485245.1 Anaerolineales bacterium
AGCGTGCACGGCACCGACAACACCCTCTCGCTTGCCAACCTGGCGCTGTTATGCGGCCACATCGGCAGGCCAGGAACCGGCCTGAACCCGCTGCGCGGGCAGAACAACGTGCAGGGCTGCTCCGATTCCGGTGGGCTGCCGAACGTCTATCCCGGTTACCAGCGGGTAGATGATCCCGAAGTGCGCGCCAGGTTCGAGCGCGCCTGGGGCTTTCTGACCGCAGACGATGGGCCGCGATCAGCAGTCAACGGTCTGCCCAGCGAAGCCGGATTAACCACCATGGAAATGGTGGATGCCGCCGAAAAAGGCGTCATCCGCGCCTACTATGTGATGGGCGAAAACCCGATGATGTCGGAGCCGGATTTGCGTCACGGGCGGCACGTGATGGAGCAACTGGAGTTCATCCTGGTGCAGGACATCTTCCTGAACGAAACCGGCGCGTACGCCGACATCATCCTGCCGGCGGCCAGCTTTGCTGAAAAAGACGGCACTTTCACCAACAGCGACCGGCGCGTGCAGCGCATTCGCGCCGCCCTGCCCGCGCCAGGCGAGGCGCGCCCCGATTGGGAGATTATCTGCGATCTGGCGCGCCGCGTGGAAGCTCGCCTGGGGCGCGCTCATAGCGCCGGCTTCGAGTTCCAGCACCCTGCCGAAATCTGGGATGAGATGGCGCAGTTGACGCCCCCCTTCCAGGGGATCAATTACGCCCGCATCGAGCGCGAGGGCGGCGTACACTGGCCCTGCCCTTCCCCCAAACACCCCGGCACGCCCTATCTGTTTGCCAAGGAATTCCCGCGCGGCAGAGGGCAGTTTACACCGCTGGAATATCGCCCCTCGGAAGAGCCGCCGGACGAGGAATTCCCCTTCATCCTTTCCACAGGGCGAGTGCTGTACCACTGGCATGGCGGCACACTGACGCGCCGCTCCCAACTGGATCACATCTACCCCGAGGCCACAGTGGAGATTCACCCGGAGGACGCGCGTCAACTGGGGGTGCAGGACCAAAGCCGGGTGCGAGTGCGCTCCCGGCGCGGGCAGATTGAAGTGCAGGCGCGGGTCAGTCCGCGCTCGCCGCGCGGCGTAGTCTTCATTCCCTTCCACTTCGCGGAAGCCGCGGCCAACGAACTCACCCTGGACGCGCGCGACCCCCAGGCTAAAATCCCCGATTACAAGGTTTGCGCCGTGGCAGTGGAACGCGCCTAGCTCTTCCTTGACACCTCCCCAGAGGGAGAATATAATCCGCAATCATGCGGGTGTCGCCAAGTGGTAAGGCAGTAGCTTCCCAAGCTACCATTCGTGGGTTCGAATCCCATCACCCGCTCTCTTTCGGCCCGCCTCGGCGGGTCTTATCAGTTAATCAACACTTAACCTCACCTTACAAATTCTTTATGCCCTTCCTGCAATGCTCAAGTTCTTTTAATGGTAAAATCCCCTGAACCGGAGCGGCAGTATATGGCTGATAAAACCATCCTCTATGTTGAAGATAACCTGGCGAATCGCATCCTCGTCCGTCGAGTGTTGGAGGCGGAGGCGTATACAGTGCTGGAAGCAGCCAACGCGGCGGAAGCCTTACAAATCATCCAGAATACGCCGGTATCCCTGATTCTCATGGACATCAACATGCCCGATCTGGACGGCTACACGCTGACGGGCAAGATCAAACAAATCCCCGAAATGAAACTCATCCCCATCATCGCCCTCACCGCCAACGTCATGAAGGGCGACCGTGAACGTTCCTTGGAGGCAGGCTGCGACGGCTATATCCAAAAGCCGATTGACGTAGACGCCCTACCTCAGCAAATTGCCTCATTCTTGCAGGAGGTGGAGCCGTGAGAGAGACCCCCTCTACCCTCAACACAACCACCGCCTACGAAATCCCCAAAGGAACGACCATCCTCGTCGTCGAGGACAACGTCTCCAACTTCGTGTTGATCGCCCGTTTGCTGGGGTATATGGGCATCCATTGCGAGTGGAAAACTTCAGGCTATGAGGTTGTGGAATATGCCGATACCCTGCCGCGCCTGGATCTGATCTTACTCGATATCCGCCTGCCCTACGAAGACGGCTACAGCGCGTTGAAGAAAATCAAAGCGGCAAAGAATCTCAAAGACATCCCCGTCGTAGCCGTCACCGCCGAAGCCAGTGTCCAGCAAATGAATAAAGCCCGCAAAGCGAATTTTGACGGTTTTATCGGTAAACCGCTCGACCCCGACCGTTTTCCGGAACAAATCCGCCGCATCCTGGCCGGCGAACCCGTTTGGGAGTTTGAGTAATCGCGCCAAACCAATCCAAAGGGTCTCTTCGCTGGTCATGATCATCGAGGCGGGAATGACATGATCCGGCCAACGCGTCGAAAACGCAAGTTAAGGAGACCGAAATGACCCAGGCAGCACCCCACGTACCTTACAAGCAGTTCCGCGGCAAACTGGCGCGTACCATGCTTGGGGTGCTACTCCCCATCTCCCTGATCCCTCTGCTGCTGATGGGCACGCTGGCTTACTCCCGCTCCCGTCAGGTTCTGACCTCGCAAATTGAAAATACGCTGTTAGCTCTGGAAGAGCGTCAGACAGAAGAAATTGACGCCTGGCTGGACGCCCGCCAGGAGCGCTTCAATTTCTTTTTCATCTCTCCCTCAACAGAACAAGCCATTCGCGTGGTGTTGCTCTCGCGCAACACAGACTCCGCTCGCTATCGTGAGGCGCGCCAGGTCATTCTGGACACCATGGAAGAAATCAACGCCACGGGCACTCTGTTCCACCAGTTTTTGCTCGTGGGGCAGGATGGCACTATCCTGGTGGCTTCCAACCCCAATCTGGAGGGGCTTTCGCTGAAGGGGACGCCGTATTATGAAACCCTCATGAGCGAAGCCGGAACCCTGGCCTATTTCAACCCCGCGCCGATTTACAATTCGCTGGCTGTCATCATGACGCGCCCCTACCTGGGGGCCGACAACATCCCCAGAGCGACGTTTTGGGGGCTTAGCGGCCTTTCACTGTTCGAGGATGTCATCGCCGGCAGCGACATCCTCGGGGCGCGGCACTACGCCATCACCGCAGATGGCACCTATGTCAGCATCGGCGAGACGACCAAAGCCGCCGTCGGCGGGCCGGTAATCCAGCCCAATGACGACCAGATGCGCCTCTTCGCCCACCCTCTGGAAGACACCAGCACGCCGATCTTTGAATACACCACCTTCGATGCGCAACCCGCGCTGGCGACCTATACCGTCCTGCCCAAATTGCAGCTTGGGCTGGTGACCGAGATCCCCACGCAACCGATCCTCGACCCACTCAACAGCCTGCCCTTCTTCTTCTACCTGCTGATTGGCGCCGTTCTGCTGACCGCCGCGCTGACCTGGGCGGGGACACGACGTATCATCCAACCTATCCTGAACGTGGCCCAAGCGGCGCAACACTTCGCCGAAGGCGACTGGCTGAAACGCGCTGTGGTAAACCGCAACGATGAAATCGGCCTGTTGGCTTACTCCTTCAACCGCATGGCGGACGAGCTGACCAAGCTGTACCGCTCGCTCGAAAGCCAGGTGCAATCACGCACCCAACAGGTTTTGACCGCTTCGGAGGTGGCGC
>WFTY01000320.1 GCA_015485245.1 Anaerolineales bacterium
CGCGCACAGCGCGCTGGCACGCCCTGGTTGCTTCCCCCGTGCTCGACCTGCTCGCCGCAGGACAGCAAGCGAAAGCCCGTGAGTGGATCGCGAAAAACCTGAGAGCGGAGCTGGCCGCCCGGCTCCCCCCGGAGGACACCCGCACATGAACACATCCAACCAACCTCGCCCCCTGATCTCCCTGGTCGGCGCGGGGCCCGGCGACCCCGAACTGATCACCGTGAAAGGGTTGGCTCGCCTGCGAGAGGCCGACGTCATCCTGCACGATGCGCTGATCTCCCCAGCGTTGCTGAGAGAGGCTCGACGCGACGCCAGGATTATCGATGTGGGCAAACGACATGGGCAGCAACGCATCCGCCAGGGCGAGATCCATGCCTTGCTCATCCGGCACGCACAGGCCGGGCGCTTCGTCGTGCGCCTCAAAGGAGGGGATCCTTTCGTCTTCGGGCGCGGCGGCGAGGAAGCGGAGGCCCTGGAGGCCGCCGGGATCCCCTACGAGGTCATCCCCGGGGTCTCCAGCGCGGTCGCGGCCCCGGCCAGCGCGGGCATCCCACTGACTCACCGCACCTGTGCCGCCAGTTTCGCCGTGGTGACCGGACACCGCAAACAAGGCAATGGAACAATCAGCCAGGACTGGGAGGCGCTGTCCCGCATCGACACGCTGGTCATCTTGATGGGGATGCACAACCTGGCGCGCATTACCGCGGCGTTAATCGCGGCCGGGCGCGCGGCAGACACGCCTGCGGCGGTCATTCAGTGGGGGACGACTCCCCAACAGGTGGTGGTCACGGGAAAGTTGCAAGACATCGCCGCGCGCGCCGGTCACTTATCGCCGCCGGCCACCATCGTCATCGGCGATGTCGTCCGACAGGTCGAGGCGGCGCGGCAGTCACCGCGCCTTACCGATTACGAACCGTATCTCAACGCAGGGCGCACCGTACTGCAGCGCTGACCAAATCGACCCCCAGAGTGAGCAGGAGAAAAACCAGCAAAGTAGCCCCTACGGCGGGATAGTCGAAACTGCTCAACTGTTCATTGAGCAGGCGACCCAGCCCACCCGCGCCTACCAGCCCTACGATAACCGTGGCGCGCAGGCAGACTTCCCAGCGATAGAGGCTGTAGGCGAGGAAAGACGGCGAGACCCCCGGCAGCACGCCGTACAGAAAAACTTGCCCCTCCGTCGCTCCCTGGGCTCTCAAGGCGCGCAGTGGGCGGTCATCCAGGTTTTCCACCACCTCAGCCATCAAACGGCCCAACACGCCCAACGTATAAACGCCCAAAGCCAGCGCGCCGGGCAGGATGCCCGGAAACAAAACAAAGAGGAACACCAACGCCCAAACCGGCGCGGGGATGGCGCGCGCCACCAGCAACACACCGCGCGCTGCCAGCGAAATTCCCGCCCGCCAGCGAGACCGTTCGCCCGCATCCACAGAGCCGCTCCCCCGGCGGCTCGCCAGGAAGGAGAGTGCAAAACCGCCAACGCTGGCCAGGGTCAGCGCCAGGATGGACATCGCCAGGGTTTGCCCCGCCAGGTTCAGCAACTCAGCCAGTTGACCAGCGCCGAGGTCCAGCGGAAACGAGGCGCGCAGTAGTTCCCATAACAAGCGGGCGCTCTGGGGGGACAATAGTTGCCCGAAATCCGGATGGAGGTACCAGAACGAGAACAACACCAGCGCCAGCCCGCCCAGCAGCGAGAATTTCACCACCGGCTCCGTTTCCCCTGTCGCAGTTCTCCGCCCGCCGGGCTGCCGAAGATTCAACTCCAGCCGGTTGCTCCCTCCCAGACGACGGCGCACCAGGCCGCTCCACCAATCGGTGACGCCGCTTAATAAAAACAAAGCCAGAAACAGCGTCCACATCTGCTCGTAGCGCAGGGATTGCAGGCTGAGAAAGACCTGATACCCCAGCCCGCCAGCGCCAATCAGTCCCAGGACAGCCGCCGCCCGGATTGCACACTCAAAGCGGTAGAAAACGTAAGACAGCAGATTCGGCAACGCCTGGGGGAGCAACCCGTAGAGCAGCGCCTTGAAAGG
>WFTY01000321.1 GCA_015485245.1 Anaerolineales bacterium
AGGCCAGGCGGATGTTGACCCAAAAGTTCAACTGCACCACCGCCACCCCCAACAGGCGCGGCCCCATCAGACGCATCACCTCGCGCACCGAGGCCAGCTTCAACCCCAGGGTGGGGATATAACGTCCACCCTGCCGCAGCAGGCTGGGAAGTTGCAACAACAAATGTCCCGCCGCGCCGAGCAACACCCCCCAGGCCAGCCCGTAGATTCCCATGCGCGGGGCCAGCGCCACCACGCCAAAGATCAGGCCGAACTGATACATCGAGGGGGTGAGCGCCGGGATGAAAAACACCTGCTTGGAGTTCAGAATCCCCATCACCAGACCGCTCAACCCAAAGATCGCTGAGGAAGGCAGCATGATGCGGATCAGCTCGACGGTCAGGGCTTCCTGTGCCGGGTCGTTCGCGAAGCCCGGGGCCAGGATGTGGCGCACCACCTGCGGGGCAAAGATCGCCGTCAACAGGCTGAGCGCGCTCAGGATCAGCAGCACCCAGTTGCCCACCGCCGAGGCCAGCTTCCAGGCTTCTTCGTCCTGATTCCTGGTCAGCAAACCCGTAAACATGGGGATAAACGCTGAACCGAGCGCCCCGCCAGCGATCAGGTTGAACAACGTCTCGGCCACACGGTTGGCCGCGTTGAACGCATCCATCGCCGGGCTGGTGCCGAACGCATCCGCCACCAACACCTGTCGCGTCAACCCGGCAAGTTGACTGAAGATGAACGCCACCATCACCGATCCCGCGGCGCGGGCGATCTGGCGGTTGGCGGAGGGGGCTGCGGAACTCATGGGCGGGATTATATCAGACGGAGGACAGGGGACAGCAGGTAACGGACGGTGAACGACAGGCCCGGTCTTCCGTCCCGGTCCCCCGTCCTTTAATGCTATAATCGCGCCGATACCAACAAGGAAACAGGCAACCCTTTTATGTTTAAAAAAATCATCCGCGCCGTCGGCGGGGACCCGCAAAAAAAACAGATTGAAGCCTATAAATCGCTGGTCGAGGAGATCAACGATCTGGAGCCGCGTTTCGAGGCGGTCAGCGACGACGAGCTGGCCGAACAAACCCGGCGATTCCGCATGCGCCTGGCCGCGGGCGAGACGCTGGACGACATCCTGCCCAAAGCCTTCGCCGTGGTGCGCGAGACCAGCAAACGCATCATTGGCCTGCGCCACTATGACGTGCAGTTGATCGGCGGCATCGCCATGCACCGCGGCACGGTGGCCGAGATGCGCACCGGCGAGGGCAAGACGCTCACCGCCACCCTGCCGCTCTACCTCAACGCGCTGACGCTCAACCCCGCCTGGGTGGAGAAAGCCCGCCAGACCTGGGGCGACGACCCCGCCCGCTGGATGTTTGCCCCGCTGGAGGGCCTCCCCGTCGGGCGCGGCGTCCACCTGGTGACGGTCAACGATTACCTGGCGCGGCGTGACGCCCGCTGGATGGCCCCCATCTTCAGCTTCCTCGGCCTGACGGTCGGCGTGCTGCAAATGGCATCCCGCACCGAACACGGGCAAAAAGCCTTCCTGGTAGACCTGGAGAAATCCTCCCCCCACGAAGATCAGCACCAACTGCAAATGGTCCTCCGCCGCGAAGCCTATAACGCCGACATCACCTACGGCACCAACAACGAATTTGGCTTCGACTACCTGCGCGACAACATGAAAATGAGCCTGGCGGAGCGCGTGCAGCGCGAACATTATTACGCCATCATCGACGAGGTGGACAACGTGCTGATTGACGAGGCGCGCACCCCGTTGATCATCTCAGGCCCTTCACACGAAGACAGCGAAAACTACCAGCGCATGGCGCAGGTTGTGCGTCAATTGCGCCCCGAGGATTACGAGATCAACGAGCGCGACCGCACCATTTCCCTGACCGAGATCGGGGAGACGCACGTCGAGCAAATCCTCGGTCAATCGCTGCGCGACCCCGACCGGCCGGAGGACATCACCCCCGAACAGGCGCGCCTGCTCGGCTACCTGGAACAGGCGCTGCGAGCACAATACATCTACAAGCGCAACAAAGACTACGTGGTACAGGGGCGCAAGGTCATCATCGTGGATCACTTCACCGGGCGGTTGATGCCTGGCCGCCGCTGGTCGGACGGGCTGCACCAGGCCGTGGAGGCGAAAGAGGGCGTGCCCATCCAGAGCGAGAACGTCACCTACGCCACCATCACCATCCAGAACTACTTCCGCATGTACGAAAAACTGGCTGGCATGACCGGCACCGCCGTCACCGAAGCGGAGGAGTTCAGCACCATCTACGACCTGGAGACGCTGGCAATCCCCACTAACCTGGATTACGAAGCCAGCCGCCCCGATTCGCCGCTCATCACGCTGCAAGACCGCGACGAATACGGCTATAAATACACCTACTACGCCTACAAAGACGACCCGGAGCACAAACCGGTTTTCTGGAAGCGTAAAGACTACCCCGATGTGATCTACCGCACGCAGGAAGCCAAACTGCGCGCCGTAGTGCAGGAAATCCTGAGCTATCACGTACTCGGACGCCCGATCCTGGTGGGCACAACTTCGGTCGAGCTTTCTGAGTTAGTCTCCTCCCGGCTGGAGGGGATGATGGTACGCCGCCTGGCGCAAACCTTGTTGCTGCGCGACGCCTGGTTCGAGAAAAACAACGCCGCTGAAGATGGGCGCCAGATCGAAGCGCTGATTCCACTCAACGCGCCGCTGGAGAAACTGCGCACCCAGGTGGTGCGCCAGATCATGAAGGCCGAGGGGCTGACCATCCCCCTCTCCCCCACCGACGAGAACAACCTGCCGCGCCTGCTGCGCATCCTCGGCCTGGAAGCGGAACACGCCGAGCGATTGGCGGCGGTGCTGCAAGGCGGCATCCCTCATCAGGTGCTCAACGCCCGCAAACACACCGAGGAGAGCCAGATCATCGCCGGGGCCGGCGCGTTCGGCGCGGTGACCATCGCCACCAACATGGCCGGCCGCGGTGTGGACATCAAACTCGGCGGGGAACTGGCCGAGGAGGTCATCACCACCGTCAACCGGGTGCTCAAACGCAACGGCTACGCAGACCCTTATGACATGACGATGGAAGAGCGCCGCGCCGCCTTGCAAGAGCTGGATCCCAGCGCCTTCGGCATCTACCACGCAGAGATCAATTTCTTCCTGCGCTACATGGACGAGAAAGACCGCGTGCGCGACCTGGGCGGCCTGCATGTGATCGGCTCAGAGCGGCACGAAGCACGACGCATCGACAACCAGTTGCGCGGCCGCGCCGCCCGCCAGGGCGACCCCGGTTCCTCGCGCTTCTACCTCTCCCTGGAAGACGAGCTGATGGTGCGCTTCGGCGGCCAGCAAATGGAAGGATTGCTCTCCCGCCTGAACGTGGACGAAGCCCTGCCGATCACCAACCAGCTGGTCAGCCGGATTGTGGAGCAATCACAAACCCGCGTTGAAGGCGCCAACTTTGATGTGCGCAAACACCTGCTGGAATACGACGACGTGCTCAACACCCAGCGCGCCAAAATCTATGCCCAGCGCGACCGCATCCTCATCAAAGACGACCTCAGCGAGGACGTCGCCGGGATGCTGGAAGAGGAAGTACTCCGCCGCGTCCCCGAAGCGTTGGATGACGAGGGCGGCCCCTGGAAGTTGCTCTCCTGGCTGGAGCAGATCCAACCGCCGCTGGTACTCGGCGAGAGCGTGTTCCCCTCCTACACGCTCAAACTGTTGCTCGAAAATCTGTTCGGCCCCCAGGCGCTGCTGGCCCTCCACGGGGAGGGCGAGTTCAGCATCGCGCCTGACGAAGCAAGCAAGACCCTGCTTGGCCTGGCCCGCAAGTCCATCCAGGCCGAGGAAGAGCACCTGCTGGTGACGGTGGACAACCTGCTGTTAGACAGCGCCGACCGCTTTGAAGATCAGCTCAACGAGCGGCTGGACCTGCTCGACACCTTCCTGGAGGGGTTGACGCTGGACGAGGAGGCGGGTTCGCGTTCCCCGGCGCAGATCAGCCAGCAGATGGACGAATTGCTCCATCTGCCGCTTAAACTCCCTGCCGCCACCGCCCGTGCCCTGAAGGAAGACCCCTACAGCGTGGAAGAGGAGCTGCGCGACCGCGTCCGCCAAGCCATGCAGGCCATCATGCTCAAACGGCTGCTCGGCGCGGTGGAGCGCGTGCTCAAAACCTCGCTCGACATCAACGAGCAAGACCTGCTGGACGCCGACTGGGATCAGATCACCGACCGCATCCTGGGAGCGATCCAGAACATCTACTCCGAGCGACTGCAAATGCTGGTAGGCAACGAGGCGGCCCCCGGGCAGATCGTCAAAGACCTGCAACAGCAGCTCGCCCGCAGCGATGCCGCGCTCACCGTCAACGACGTGCTCGGCCTGTTGCTCGCCATGCCGCAGGGTCGTCGTCAGGCTTTCGACAAGAAGACCCATCGCCGCGTGTGGCGGCAAACCACCCGCCTGACGTACATTTACGCCGCGGCGCACTACCTGGAGAGGCGCGACTCCGAAGAGATCACCGCTGACGTGCTTGCTCACCTGCAAGCCGCGCAGGCCGCCATCCAGCGCGAGTGGGGGTTGAGCACGCTGAGCAGTCTGGGAGAGAACCCGTTAGCGGCGCTGAACGCGAAAGCGCGCGCCGGGCTGCGCAACGCCCTGGGAGAAGAAACCATCAAGGCCATCGAGAGCCAGCCCATCAGCGCTCTGCCGCCGGAGGCACGCACACAGGTTGCCGACGAACTCGGCCGCCAGGCGCTGACGGAAGTCTACCGCGAGTTGCTGCTGCGAGTGATCTCCAACCTGTGGATCGAGTACCTCACCCAAATGGAAGCGCTGCGGGTTTCCATCGGACTGGAAGCCTACGCCCAGCGCGACCCGCTGGTGCAGTACAAAAGCCGCGCCTTTGAAATGTTCCAAAACCTGCTGCACGATATGCGCCTGAGCATGGTCACCAGCATGTTCACCTTCCGTCCCAGCACCGCGCCGCGGGCACAGGCCAGCGCGCAGAAAACGGTCGTGCCCCAACCACAGGCCAGCGCCGCCGAACAGCAACCCAAAGGCAAAAGCCGCTCCAGGCGTCGCCGTCGTCGCCGCTGAGGCCCGGCGTCATCTCGAAAGACAGAAATTTATGGAACCCTCTCCCAGTCCATCCGATTATGACTACCGGGCGCTCCCCAAAGTAGAGCTGCACCGCCACCTGGAAGGCTCCATCCGCGTGGAGACGCTGGTTGAGGTCGGCCAGGAACATGGCTTGCCCAGCGATATCACCGCCCTGCGCCCGCTGGTGCAAATTGAAGCCAACGAACCTTACACCTTTGAAAACTTTCTCTCCAAGTTCGCCACCCTGCGCCTGTTCTACCGCTCGCCAGAGATGATCGAGCGCATCACTCGCGAAGCCATTGAAGACGCCGCCGCCGACAACATCCGCTACCTGGAATTGCGCTTTACGCCGGTGGCGCTGAGCAAAGCTGAACGTTTCCCCCTCGATGCGGTGATCGACTGGGTCATTGAAGCCGCTCGCGAAGGCGAGGCGCGCTACGGAGTCATCACCCGTCTGATCGCCAGCGTCAACCGCCACGAAAGCCCCGACCTGGCTGAACAGGTCGCCTGGCTGGCAATAGAGCGCAAGGGAAAGGGCATTGTCGGGCTGGACTTAGCCGGCAACGAGGCCGAATTCCCCGCCGAACCATTTGCTGCGATCTTCCGCGAAGCGCAACAGGAGGGGCTGGGGATCACCATCCACGCCGGGGAGTGGAACGGCCCGGCCAACGTGGTCGAAGCTATCGAGCGCATCGGTGCACAGCGCATCGGCCACGGCGTGCGCGTGATGGAAGACCCAGAAGCAGTCGCCCTGGCGCGCCAGCGCGGGGTGGTCTTTGAAGTCTGCCCCACCAGCAACCACCAGTCCGGCGTGATCTCGCGCATCGAACAACACCCCCTGCCGCAGATGATCGCCGCGGGGTTGAAGGTCACAATCAACACCGATGACCCTAGCGTCTCCAACATCACGCTGGGGCACGAGTATCAACTGCTCAACCAGCAGTTCAAGCTTTCCGAACAGATCTTGAGGGACAGTATTCTCACCGCGGCGCGCAGCGCCTTTCTGGGGGAAGAAGAAAAAGCGCGCCTGGTGCAGCGCTTGCAAACCGAGCTGACGACCGCGTTGCCCGGCGTGTAACCCCTACCTGCGCTCCCACTCCTGAACCGCCGCGCGGATCACCGCCACCACTTCGGCATCGGGGACATCGTCAATCGCCGTGTAGCTCTCCAATCCTACCCAGATCGTCATTCCCCCGTTCGGTGATTCCATCAAGCGGATGCCGCGGTGTTTGAGCGCGGAAACCGCCAGCTTTTCTTGCAAAATAGCGTCAATCTGCGCCACGATGCTCTTCCCCGAACTGACCGTTGAGGAAGACTCCTCCTGGGGCGGCGGGGAGGACGTCTGAGGGCGCGGTGGAGATGCCACCACCTGAGGGGCAGGAGTCGGTCGTGGGGTTTGGGGGCGCGCCGCTGCGGAAGGCGCCGCGGACGGCTCCGGCAACCCCAACCACTTCCGCAGGTAATTCATCAACCCCACCATTACTTTGCGCTCTCGCATCGAAAGGTCATCCGGGGAACGAAAGACGCGCTCGCCAATCTGGATCACCAGTTGCTTGCGTTGCGGATCGCGCCAGATGTGCAAGGCGTCGGGGGGATAGCCGGGCGATGCAGGAGGATCGGCGGATTTCTCCTCGGGCTCTCTCCCTGCACTCCCAATCATATATCCGGCGCCCAATCCCAGGATCAGACTGACCGCGATGGCTCCCAATAAAATCACGCCACTCATAAACCGGCTCCTTTCAAACGTCCACGGCCTCAGTGGGCATCGGCGGGGGCGGGCTGACAACGAGGGCAGAAATGCGTACCACGTTGACTCAACACCAGGCGAACAATCGCTGTGCCGCAATGATAACACGGCTCACCAGCGCGTTGATAAACGCGAAACGAATTCTGAAATCCGCCGCCACGATACACCCAGTCGATGCTGGCGCCGTTGTGCTCAATCCCTTCCCGGAGGACCTGGCGCACTCCTTCTAACAAGCGCGCCGCCTGGGTTGGGGTAAGCGCGTTGGAACGGGTTTGCGGGTGAATCCCCGCCCGGTGAAGCGCCTCGTCAGCATAGATGTTCCCCACCCCGGCGAGGAAATGCTGATCGAGCAACAAGGGTTTGATCTGCCGTCGACGGGATTGCAGGCGGCGGTAAAACATCTCCGCCGTGAAACGCTCTTCCAAAGGCTCTGGCCCCAGGCGGGTGAACAGCGGCGCGGGATCGGCCATCAGCCAGATGCGTCCAAACTTACGCGTGTCGTTGAAGGCCAGCCGGCCATCTTCAAAATACATCAACATGCGGTGATGCGGAGCAAGCGGCGCATCCTCCGCTTCCCACCACAGATCACCGCTCATGCGCAGGTGGATCACCAATGCATCAGCGTCCAGATGAAAGATGAGATATTTCCCCCGGCGGCCGATCTCCTGAACGCGCTGACCGCGAATCCGTTCCCGGAAGCGCTGCGGTGTCGGCGTCTCCAGGGTGGGCGCCCAGAGCAATTCGGCCCGCAGGATGTGTTTGCCAAGCAAAGAGGGGGTGCCGTCCGCGCCGCGACGAAACCGATTGCGAATGGTTTCTACTTCGGGCAATTCTGGCATGGCGCTTACTCGTTGAACATCTCGCCCACGCTGCGGCCCTCATGCGCCCGCAGGATCACCTCGCCCAACAACGGCGCCACCGAGCAGATATGCAGCTTATCCCCCAGCGCGGCCTTCGCCTCCTCGGTAAGCGGCACAGTGTCGGTGGTGATAATGCGGGTGACAGGCAACTCCGCCAACCGCTCCACCGCCGGAGGCGAAAAAACCGGGTGAATGAAGGTGAGGTAAATATCCCGCGCCCCCTCTCGCTTCGCCAGGCGGACGGCCTGAGCGATCGAGCCGGCGGTGTCCACTTCGTCGTCCACCACAATCACATCCCGTCCAGCGATATCGCCAATTACGGTGAGCGCCTCGGCCTGATCTTTGCTGCCGCTGCGGCGCTTCTCCACAAAAGCAACCGGCACACCGAGGTCAACGGCGAAGTTGCGCCCCTTCTTGGCAAAGCCGAGATCAACAGTCAATACCACGGGGCGGGTCATTTGCGCCAAAAGCCCCTTAACCTGCTCGGTGACGATGTGAAAGGCGCTGATGACATCACCAGGGATGGAGAAAAAGCCCTGGATCTGACCGGCGTGCAGGTCAAGGGTCATATAGCGATCCGCACCGGCGATCTCGATCATATCCGCCACCAGGCGCGCCGTGATCGGCGTGCGCGGTTTGTCCTTCTTATCTGAGCGCGCGTAGCACAGATAGGGCACCACCGCCGTCACCCTGCCGGCCGAATCCAGGCGCAGGGTCTGCAAGGTGATTAACAGCTCCATCAAGTTGCGATGCACCGGGCGCGCGGTGGTTTGAATTACATAAACATCCTGTCCGCGCACGCTGCTGTGTAACCGCACCCAGAGGTTATCGTTGGCAAAGTGCATCACATCATGCCCGCTCAAGGGCACGCCAAGATAACGGGCAATCTTCCCTGCCAGCTCCCGAGAAGCCGTCCCGGCGAACAATTTGATCTCACCATAAATTCCCCGATCATCCTGGTGCTTTATGCCCATCCTGCTCCTCCATCTACGGCCTTCAAGCCGCCTGCCACTCCGAGCGTAGAACACTCATCAACAACACATCGAAATACTCGCCGGCGTGATAACGCGCCTGGCGCATACGACCTTCATGCACAAAACCGACTTTTTCATAGGCGCGGATCGCCCGCGGGTTGTGGGCGTACACGCGCAGAAAAACCCGGTTGAGGTTCAAGGTGTCGAAAGCGTGCTTCAGCATCAGGCGCATGGCCTCGGAGCCATAGCCCTGACCCCAATAGCTTTTCTCGCCGATCAGAATCCCTACCTCAGCCGAGCGAGCGCGCCATTCAATGGCCTGCAACCCGATATCCCCAATCGGCAGCCAGCCCTCCCCTTGACGGATCTCGATCATCAGCGGGCGCTCATCGGCGGGGCGCTGCGCCAGCCCTGTGAACCATTTTTTCTCCTCGGTGTGAGAAAGCGGCAGATAAATCACCAACCCCTGCCGAACTTCCGGGTCGTTCAACCAGCGGACGAACAGAGGGAGGTCTTCTTCTTCCAACGCCCGCAAGCGGATACGCTCACCATAAATCATGCCTCTCGACCTCCGTTTAACAAGGCATCCACAGCCTGGCGCGGGGAAATCTGCCGCTGCACCAGCTGGGAGAAAACGTCTTCATAATAATTAGGGGGAATCTCGCGCCGCCAGCGATGCACCAGAGCGTCCTGCAACAAGTCTTCCAGCTCACGTTGCAAGCGGGCGCGCCAGCGTCGCTCCCAATCACCGCTGGCCTCAAGGTGAGTGCGGTGGCGCGCGATTTCAGCAGCCAGTTCGGGGACGCCATCTCCGCGGGTGGCGATCGTCTTTTGGATGGGGGGAATCCATATCGCCTCATCCGCCGGCGCTTCCGCTACCGCGGGGAGGACTTCTTGCAACGCGCCGTGATGCCGATAGACGCGCGGCAGCGGGTGCGCCAGATTAAGCATGTTACGCAGCGCCCTCTCGGTGTTTTCCACCCCCGGGCGGTCTGCCTTGTTGATCACCAGGATATCTGCGATTTCAAGGATGCCAGCTTTGATGGCCTGAATGTCGTCCCCCAGACCGGGGGCTTCCACCACCAGCGTAGTGTGCGCCAAGCGGGCGATGTCCACCTCCGCCTGCCCCGCGCCGACAGTTTCAATCAGCACGATTTCATATCCCGCGGCGTCGAAAGCCTGCACCACGCCAGCGGTCATGCGCGCCAGCCCGCCCAACGAGCCGCGCGAGGCCATCGAACGGATGAACACGCCCTGGTCGCCCGTCAAGTCGCGCATGCGCACCCGGTCGCCCAGCACCGCGCCGCCGGAAAATGGGCTGGAAGGATCCACCGCCACGATGGCGACGGTCTTTGGCGCCTCCCCATCCGGCGGATGGCGGTAATGATAGGCCAGCCGGTTGACCAGTGAGGACTTGCCCGTCCCCGGAGCGCCGGTCACACCGATCAGGTGCGCCCGCCCGGCATGAGGGAACAAAGCGCTCAACGCGGCGCGCCCCGCGGGGGTGTCGTTCTCAATCGCGGTGAGCAGGCGCGCCAGCGCCAGCCGGTTGCCCGCCAGCACATCCTCAACCGGGAACATTTCAGGCCGCTTCCTCACCCAGCACAATCTGGCGGATATCGGCGACGATCTGATCGGTCAGCGTGCCGGGGCCATAGACACCGCTCACCCCCACCGCTTTGAGGCCGGGCACATCTTCATCGGGAATAATGCCGCCGATGAAAACTTTGACGTGCTCCTGGCCGTTGGCTTTCAACAATTCAAGCACTCGCGGCGCCAGGGCCATGTGTGCGCCGGACAAAATAGAAAGGCCGACCACGTCCACATCCTCCTGCAAAGCAGCCTCAGCGATCATCTCAGGGGTCTGGCGCAGGCCGGTATAAATCACCTCCATCCCGGCATCCCGCAAAGCACGCGCCACCACCTTGGCGCCGCGGTCATGTCCATCCAGACCGGGCTTGGCGATCAACACACGAATCTTGCGTTCACTTGCACTCATTGTGCCTCCTAAGTGTCATCGGGACGGGTACGCCGAGCGGATTATACCGCGTTCCACCTGGCCTTGACTCCGCCCGCGGAAGTATGATACACTGGCCTCACTTTCAGAAAGGAGAGCGCATTTCCATGCACAGCTATTTCACCATGCAGCCTCGAATTCGCCGCTCCGCCGCTATCGGTGGGGATGTCCTGCTGTCGCGGAATGCGCCTGTCGTCTGAAAGGTTTAGCTTGACCTAAATTTTGCAGCCACGGGTGCATTCCAGCCCCGTGGCTTTTTGTTCGCTTGACGCGCGTTCGCGCCGCCTGAGCCACGGGAAAAGACCAACCCCGTGGCTTTTTGAATCCACCGAGGGCACTAAGGGGATGAATCCCCGCTAGCGTTGAGAAAAAGTCTCAGTCAGATACCGCGTGAACCTTCGCGACCTTCGTGGATAGATTTTAGAAACATCAACACATCAAGGAAAACAAAAATGGAACCCGCCATCACCGTGCAACGAGTCTACAAACAATTCGGCAAGCCGGGCGCGCCGCTGTGGAAGCGCGTTTTACGGCGCAACCAGAACGGCGACAACGCCCCAGCCAAGAGAATCGTAATCGCTGTCAACCGTGTCTCTTTTGAAGTACGCCAGGGCGAGATCTTCGGTGTTTTGGGGCCAAACGGCTCCGGCAAATCCACGCTGATCCGCCTGATTGCCACCTTGCTACTGCCCGACCAGGGCAGGTTAAGCGTCTTTGGGCATGACGTGGTCGCGGAGCCGCTGACGGTGCAGCGCATCATCAACCGCGTCTCGGTAGAGGCCAGCTTCTTCAAAAAACTCTCTCCGATGGAGAACCTGCTCTACGGGGCGCGGCTGTACGGCATGCCCGGAGCGGAGACCAGAAAAAAGGTCGTTGAGATCCTCACCCGCCTGGGGCTGGAGGAGCGTTCGATCTTCGCCCCGATGGAAGAGATGTCCCGCGGGATGCAGCAAAAAGTCGCCATTGCCCGCGCTCTGCTGACCAGGCCGCGCGTCCTGCTGCTCGATGAGCCGACCACTGGCCTCGACCCGCGCTCCAAGCTAGAAGTGCAGGAGGTCATTGAGGAGCTGCGCGACCAGCACGGCGTCACCATGCTGCTGACCACCCACGACATGCACGAGGCCGATGTGCTCTGTGACCGGGTAGCGATTATGGATAGAGGCAAAGTGGTTGCCCTGGGCGCGCCGCAGGAACTCAAAAATTTAGCACGCGGCGAAAACGGCAACTCGCCCACGTTGGAAGACGTCTTCTTGCAGCTCACCGGCAAGCGGCTGGAGACAGAATAAACCACGAAGTGCACAAAGAATGAAAAACAGATTCCCTCGTGACCTTTGTGCCCTTCGTGGTTGGTCTAGAATGCTCCGCGAACTCCGTGTCTCCGCGGTTCACATAAGGACAAATCATGATACTGACACTACCCAAACGCGCCCGCGCCATCTACCACGAATACCCCAGCCAGTTCTGGATCGTGGTCGGCGCCAGTTTTATCGACCGGGTCGGCGGCGCGCTGATCTTCCCTTTCTTCTCGCTGTACATCACCCAACGCTTCGGTGTGGGGATGACCGAAGTCGGGGTGCTGTTCGCCCTGTTCGCCGCAGCGACTATGGTCGGCACCACCCTGGGCGGCGCGCTGACCGATCACATCGGACGCAAGAACGTCATCCTGATGGGTCTGATCATCAGCGGGATGACCAGCCTGGGCATGGGCCTGGTGACCGAGTTGTGGATGTTTTACGTCATGGGTGTGATCTCCGGGCTGTTCGCCGAGGCCGCCGGCCCCGCGCAGCAGGCCATGCTCACCGACCTGTTGCCAGAGAAGCAGCGCACCGATGGCTTCGGAATCATGCGCGTTGCCATGAACCTGGCGGTCGCCATTGGCCCGGCGCTGGGGGGGTTGTTGGCCTCGCGCTCGTACCTGGGGCTTTTCGCGACAGACACCATCACCAGCCTGATAACCGCCTTCATCCTCCACCGCGCCGTGGCGGAGACGCGCCCTCAAAACGAGGAAGGCGAGACCGCCACCGAGAACGGGCTAGGGCACACCTTTCGCGGGTACACCATAGTGCTGCGCGACCGGGCTTTTATGGCTTTCATGCTGCTCTCGATTGTGGTCACCATCGTCTACGTGCAGATGTACAGCACATTGGCGGTTTATCTGCGTGACATCCACGGCGTACCGGCGCGCGGTTTCGGCTTCATCATGAGCCTGAACGCGGCTATGGTGGTGGGGCTGCAATTTCCCATCACGCGACGCATCCGCTCCCGCGCCCCGCTAGTGGTAATGGCCGTGGGGACGCTGTTCTACGCTCTGGGGTTCGGTATGTACGCCTTTGTGGGGACGTTCACTCTCTTCCTACTGGCAATCGCCGTGGTCACCGTTGGAGAGATGCTCATCATCCCTACCTCACAGGCGGTAGTAGCCGGGTTCGCCCCGGAGGACATGCGCGGCCGCTACATGGCGGTGATGGGATTCTCATGGATGCTCCCCTCCATGATTGGGCCTCTGGGGGCTGGGCTGATCATCGATCACGCCGACCCGCGCTGGGTCTGGTATCTGAGCGGCCTGCTGGGGATGGCAGCGGCCTTCGGATTCGCCACCTTGCACCAACGATGGCGGAAGGTCTCCCAACAAGATGTGGCGCGGGCAAACCAGCTTCGGTCGGGAGACCTCACGGATCCCTAAAGTGCGCTTCCACAATTCAGGCTACTAAAACTCGCTTCGAGCCCTTTCGGAGTAACAATATGACAACAACATCACCTATCATCCATCAATTGCGCGCCTCCTATGCCTTCATGGAGCGCAACGCCAATCTGGTAAAACGTTACTGGACCTGGGAACTGGTCTGGCTGGTGTATTCCATCGCCAACAGCCTCTCGGTCAGCTTCATTGGCCTGGGGATGGAATATCTGAGCGGCGAGCAGGCCAATGTGGACGGTGGTTACCTGGTGCTCTACCTGGTCATCGGCACACTGGTCTGGCGCTACCTCTCGACGGTGTTCTATTGGATCACCGAGTTGATCTCCATTGAACGCTGGGAGGGCACTATCGAATACACCCTGATGGCTCCCATCCACCGCCTGACGCACATGGCCGGGCAGACGATCTTCGCGGTGATTTACGGCCTGTTCTTCACCGGCGTGATTTTGGGCGTCACCGTGGCGATCTTCGACATCAGCCTGGCGAACGCCAACCTATGGGGCGGAACACTGATGCTGCTCTCCGGCTGCCTTTCCTTCGTGGGCATCAGCATCATGGCCTCCACGCTGCCGCTGCTCTTCCCGGAGCGCGGCGCGCAGATGACGCACATCATCATCGCATTACTGCTGCTGATCTCCGGGGTGTACTACCCTGTGGAGGTGCTTCCCGTGGCTCTGCAACGGCTGGCGGTGCTCAGCCCGGCGACCTATGTGCTGAAAGGCGTGCGCCTGGCGATGCTGGAAGGCGCCCGCACCCTTGACCTGTGGCCAACCATCTGGCCGACACTGTTGATGGGCGTGGCCTTGATCCCTGCAGGGCTGTGGGTTTTCGCGCAGGCTGAACGCTATGCCAAGCGGAAAGGGAAATTACACAGAAATGGGTAAGGAGGAGCAGAGATCAAGCCGCTATATGGTACACTCTCCCCAATCACCCAGTCAGCTAACCACTTTACTATCTGATCCTTGCCCCTCATGCCCTCCATAAAATTTCTTCTCTGGGATGTCGGCGGGGTGCTGCTGCGCACCGAAGACC
>WFTY01000322.1 GCA_015485245.1 Anaerolineales bacterium
CACCTGGGGCACCGTGCTCTCTCCCAACCAGATCGACGACCTGCTGGCTCTGATCAGCGCCTGGCGCGAGGGCGCCACCGTGGAAGCAGCCTTCTCGATCTCCGACCTGCTGGACTCTGCGATTTTCTCCCTCCAGGAAGATGATCCCGACAGCGCCGCCCTGCACATCAACCGCGCCCTGAGCATCGCTACCGGCAAAGGGGCCGAGGTGCTCTCCAACGCAGCGGCACAACTGGTGGCCGGCGACTACGCCGGCGCAATCGCCACGCTGGAAATCTTGAAAGAACAGTGGCCGATAGGTGAAGTAACTGCCGGTGAGGCCTCTTACCAAGCCAGTTGCGCGGTATGTCATGGCGCGGCCGGCGAAGGCGGCATTGGCCCGGCGCTGGCAGAGAACGAATTCGTCCAAAGCCTCAACAACGCCGATCTGGTAGACTTCATCCTCGAGGGGCGCTCTGGAACAGCAATGGCGGGCTTCAAAGGCCGCCTGACGAACGAAGAAATCGCCAACATCGTCGCTTTCCTGCGCACCTGGCAGCCATAGCGCCAGAATAATACGGTACAATAAAGCCCGAAAGCGGGGGCGTGTGGTGAGACACGCCCCCGCTGTGTTTACCCGCAAAAAACCATTTAACGATCGCCAAAGCCAAAAGGAGGAAACCATGTCCAAAAAAGGCGTCGTGGCCTACGCCGATTCCTATCTCCACCTGGGTTACTCCCCAGGCGATGACGAGGTGCTGTGCGCCTACAAAGTCACCCCGCGCGCCGACGTCCCCATAAGCGAAGCCGCCGCCGCGGTAGCCGCGGAATCATCCACCGGCACGTGGACGGATGTCGACAGCAGCGTCGCCGAACGACTCCAGGCGCGCGTCTACAAGATCGAAGACGATATCGTCTACATCGCCTATCCTGCAAGCCTGTTCGAGGCGGGCTCGATGCCCAACATCCTCTCCAGCGTGGCAGGCAACGTCTTTGGGATGAAGCTGGTAGACGGCCTGCGCCTGGAGGATATCCGCTTTCCCAAATCCATCGTAGATAGCTTCCCCGGCCCGGCCTTCGGCTTGCCCGGTGTCCGGGAGAAAATGGGCATCCGTGAGCGCGCCATGAGCGGCTCAACCATCAAACCCAAAATCGGCCTGACCGCCGAGGAACACGCCCAAGTGTGCTACGAAACCTGGATGGGCGGGGCCGATACCGTCAAAGACGATGAAAACCTGGGCAACCAAACGTTCAACGATTTCTACGAGCGCATCGCCCGCACCCTGGAACTGTTGCACAAAGCCGAGGCGGAAACCGGCGAAAAGAAGGGCTACTGGGCTAACCTGACCGCCGCGACCGTGGAAGAAATGGCCCGGCGCGCCGAATTCATCCAAGAAAACGGCGGCATCTTCGTAATGGTGGATTACATCACCGTGGGGTATACTGCGGCAGCCTCACTGCGTCAGATCACTGAAGAACTCGGGTTAATCATCCACGCCCACCGCGCCATGCACGCCGCCTTCGACCGCATTCCCTTCCACGGCATCGAATTCCGCGTGATCGCCAAAACTGCGCGCCTGCTCGGCATGGATCACATTCACACCGGCACCGGCGTAGGCAAACTGGAAGGCGGCCCGGAAGAAATGCGCGAGCGTATTGCCATCCTGCGCGATGCGGTCACCAAGCCCTATCGCGGCGTGCTCTTCGAGCAGGGATGGGAAGGGATCAAGCCAATGGTGCCGGTAGCCTCCGGAGGCTTGCATCCAGGACACATCCCCGCCCTGTACCAGATCTTTGGGAAGAATGCCTTCTTCGCTTTTGGCGGAGGCATCCACGGGCACCCCGGCGGCAGCCGGGCGGGAGCGCGTGCGGTACGCATCGCCATGGAGGCCGGCGCCCAGGGCGTTCCACTGGAACAGGCCGCCCGCGAAGCGCGTGAGCTGCGCGAGGCGCTGGAGCTATGGGCAGAAGTGGAGTTTTAACACCGCTGCCCAGGCCAGCCAACAGCCGAAGGAGAAACCCATGCCCTATAAAAAAACGATCTTACTGGGCGTCGTCGGCGATAGCGCAGCTGGAAAATCCACCATTTCCGCCGGCATCGCGCAAATTTTGGGCCAAGAGCGTGTGACGGTGATCTGCACCGATGACTACCATCGTTACAACCGGGCGCAACGCAAGGAAATGGGCATCAGCGCGCTCGACCCGGCCTGCAATTACATCAACATCATGGAACAACACCTGGACCTGCTACGCCGCGGCCATGCCATCCTCAAGCCGATCTACAACCATAGCACCGGCGACTTTGACCCACCACAATACATCGAACCAAAAGAGTTCATCATCGCCGAGGGGTTGTTGGGTTTTCGCAGCAAAGCCCTGCGGCGGCAGTTCGACGTCAAAGTGTTCCTCGCCCCCGAGGAAAAACTCCGCGTCGAATGGAAGATCGCGCGCGACACCACCAAGCGCGGCTACACTGCCGAACAGGTGCTCGCCTCGCTGGAAAAACGCGCCGAAGACTCCAGGCGATTCATCCACCCCCAGATGGCGCACGCCGACATCCTGGTTTCCTTCTACCGCCCGCCGGAACACCCAAAGGCAACAGGAGGCCAGCTCAACGTCAAGCTAAAACTGCGCCCCACGCTGCCGCACCCCAACCTGAGCGAAATCGTGGCCTGGGACGACAACAACCGGGTGTTCACCTCCTCCATCGAGCGAGAAAACGACTGGTTGATGGAAATTCTGGATATCAAAGGTGAAATTACCGATCGGCAGGCCGCCCAATTGCAAGACCTGATCTGGAAACGGCTGCAGGAACGCTCATCCAGCGTCAAACACCTGCGCCCCAATCAAATCGGGGTCTACACCGAACGAGACCAGAAACGGGTCTCGCATCCGCTAGGATTGACGCAGCTGCTGATCGTGTATCAGCTTTTGCTGGCGCGCGACGAACTGGAAAAAGAACTCGCCCAAATGGGGCTTAAAATCGCTGAGGAGAACAACTATGACCAAACTTGAAACCGCATACGGGGAAATCGACCAGCAATGCGCCAACGCCATCCGCATGCTGGCGATTGACGCCGTACACCAGGCCAACTCCGGCCACCCCGGCCTGCCGTTGGGTACGGCTGACATCGTCACCGTGCTGTGGACACGCTTCCTGAAGCATAATCCCAGCGACCCGCAGTGGCCGGACCGCGACCGCTTTGTACTCTCTGCCGGGCACGGCTCGGCCATGCTCTACGCTTTGCTCCACCTGAGCGGCTACCCGCTCTCGCTGGAGGAGTTGAGAAACTTCCGCCAGTGGGGCAGCCACACCGCCGGGCACCCCGAATACGCGCCGGAGCTGGGCATCGAGATCACTACCGGGCCGCTGGGACAGGGCATTTCCGCGGCAGTGGGTATGGCAATTGCCGAGCGCTGGCTGGCGACGCATTTCAACCGCCCTGATCACACCATCGTGGATCACTACACCTATGTGCTGGCCTCCGACGGCGACTTGATGGAGGGCATCTCGCACGAAGCCTGTTCGCTGGCCGGGCACCTGGGGCTGGGAAAGCTGATCGTCTTCTTCGACGACAACAGCATCTCCATCGACGGCTCTACCAGCTTGAGCAACAGCACCGATATCCCCAAGCGATTTGAGGCCTACGGCTGGCACACCCAGGTGGTGGACGGGCATGACATGGCCGCCATCGACCAGGCCATCCGCGCCGCCCAGGCTGAAAGCGAACGCCCCAGCCTGATCGCCTGCAAAACGCACATTGGCCTCGGCAGCCCGCTGCAAGATAGCGCCAAAGTCCACGGCAGCCCGCTGGTGGGCGAGGCCTACCAG
>WFTY01000323.1 GCA_015485245.1 Anaerolineales bacterium
GCCCGGCTGCGTCCATCAACACCGGGTCAACCTGGTGGTTGATGAAGCCGTCAACTTTCAGAATGCCGTTGCCCAGGTTGCGCCCATCACGGCGGATGCGCTCCTGTAGGGCTTTCATGGGAGCCTCCTGTAAATGTTTGTAAAAATGGCCTGAACGATCTCCGCCGACAGAGGCGACCGTCTCGCCCTTTCATTTACCGGAGGCATTATAACATCGTCGCTATCCGCCGATGCCTTTCAGCAGCGCGCCGACGGCGTAGGCCACCGCCGCGGCCAGGCTGCCGACCACCAACATCTCCAGCCCGCTGCGGATTGGGTTGAGTTTTGTCACCATGACTTTGGCCGCTCCCAGCCCGAAGAGCGCCAGCGCCGACAACACCACGGAGATGGGGAAGGCGGACTCGCTGGGAATGGGGAAGGCCAGCCCCAGCAGGTAGATAATCAGGGGGACGGAGCCTGCCACCACAAAGGCGATGAAGGTCATCAGTCCGTTCAACAGCGGGCTGCTCTCGTCTTCCAGCATCCCCAGCTCGTCTACCATCATCGCTTTGATCCAGCGTTCCGAATCGCGGCTTTGGATTTCAACCAGTTGTTCGGCTTCTTCATCCGAGTAGCCGCGCTGGCGGTAGAGTTCGTAAAGTTCGGCTCGCTCGCCATCGGGGAAGTGTTCCACCTCCCAGGCTTCGCGCTCCCACTCTTTGCGATAGTACTCTTGTTCGCTTTTGGTGGAGAGGTAAGCGCCGGTCGCCATGGAAAACCCGTCTGCCAGCAGGTTTGCCAGCCCCATAATCAGGATGACCGGCGTTCCCAGGTGCGCTCCTGCCACCCCGCTGACCACAGCGAAGGTGGTAATGATGCCGTCCAGCCCGCCATAAACCATTTCTCCCAGATATTGGCTGCCTGCGCCGCCGTGTTCTTCTACCGCCTCGGCGATGGCCTCACGCGTGTGGGCGTGCGCCGAGGCTTGCTTATCGCCATCGAGGTAGGCCTTGCGCGCCTGTTCAAGTCGTTTGGATGGGCTTGCCATATTGTTAACTCCCATTGAATTTATGTTTGCTTTGGTGCAGCGCCTGACGTTTCAAGCCGGGCCAGACCGTCCGACTTCATTTGCACCACGCCCACGCCCAGCAGGATGGTGGCCGCCAGGATGGATATCCCGCCGATGAGTACGAAATAGGGCGGCAGCCCCAGGTAGACTTCGCCCAGGATCCCCAGCGGCATGAGCAGCCCGGCCAACGCCAGGCCGGAAGCCCAGCGCGCCAGCTTGCCCCGCAGAGGCAGCTTGACGAGCAGGAAGCCGAAGACGATGTTCAAAAACGAGAACAGATTGCCGTGAACGTGCGCCAACCGCGCTTCGAAGTGAGCGCCGGTGTTGTAGCTCTCAATCCAGGCTTCTTTACCTGGTGCGAAGTCGCGCAGGTAAATGAGCAAGAAGCCATAGATCATAAAGGCGGCCATCATCCACAGGCCAACGCTGATATTCCATTTGCCAGTTGTTTGATTCTTCATGTGTTTTTCTCCTTTGGTTGAATTTAGTGTTCACCGCTGTGGGTGCCGAGGAAAGATAATCTTGTTTCCGTTTCCATCCCTCGCCGTGCGCCGTCGGGAACGACGATCGTCATGCCTGCCTGAACCGGGATGTGCTCCTCGTCCACAATCATCTGGCCTTCGCCTTCTAGAAAGTGATAGACGGCGGCTGGGCCTGGGTGAACGGGGATTTGCACGCCAACTTCCAGTCCTACCAGCACGGATTTTAGTTTGTCGGTGGCGATCAGCACTTGCGGCTGAGGGCCTTCAGAAGAGAAAACTACTCTTTCTCGCCAATCGGGGATAATCATTGGGTTCATGTCACACGTCCTTTGTTGGGGTAAAGGTGATTTCGAAGGGCCGAGTGATGGCTTGTGTTGGGCAGGCGCGCTCGCAATAGCCGTGGTATTCGCACGCCGCGGAATGGGTCACAATGGCTTTTCCCTCGACTATGGTCAGTGCCCCGGTGGGGCAAACCCGCATGCACAATCCGCATCCATTGCACAAGGCCGGATCGATCAGAGGCACGGGGGAGGCTATCGTATCCGCTTCGTTCACACAAGCCCTCCAGGGGTTTATCAAGCGTGCTTCGGAAGAAGCATACCCGAATACGGGCCAATATTCTACGACTTAAGTCGGATTTGTAGAGTTTTTTTATTTGTCAGGGCTTCCTGGCAGGCACATCTTAGCAAACGTTGCCCCCTATTGCGGATGAGTGTTCACCCCCTCGGCAGACAACGTTTGCTGGGGTTTGTTGTCTTTGCGTTCCTGGCGAGCTTTGTGGTCATGCGCCTTTGGATTTTTGCTCCAGGCCTGCGGTGTCCAGGATGCGAATCTGGTGGCGGGCGACCTCGATCAATCCCTCGTCTGCCAGTTTTCGCAGCGCCCGGTTCAATACGTCGGGAACCGTCCCCAACCGGGCGGCCATCTCGGCTTGAGTCGCCCAGCGCCGCCGGTTGATGGTTTCCCCCGAAGCCTTCTCCAGCAAAAAGCGCGCCAGCCGCGCTTCGACCGTTCGTAGCGAAATGTCTTCCACCAGGGAGAGCATGTGCAGCAGTCGCTGGGCAAGATTCTGAATCACCAGTCGGGCCAGTTTGGGATACTGATCCAAAAGCTGAAGCATCATCTCGCGCTCCAGCAGCCAGACGGTGGAAGGCTCCAGGGCAATGACGGTAGCTGGATTGGGGGTGACGGTGAACACGCTCAGGGCGTTGAATGTTTCGCCGGGGCCAAGAAAGTGGAGTACCTGCTCGCGCCCGGCGGGGGAGAGCTTGACGGCCTTCAGCCAGCCCTGCTCCACCACGTATAGTCCCTGGCAAGGATCTCCCTCCCAGAAAACGGCCTCCCCGTTCTGATAGCAGCGCCGGTGTGCCCGCTTCGCCACTTCAGTTTGCAGCGAGGTGGGCAGGTCCGCGAAAAAGGGGACCTGGGAGAGCGTTTGAACGGCGCGTTGCAGGTTTGATTCCCCGGACATGATGCGTTATTTTAGCACAGCGATGGTGACGCGCTTCCCTCTTGACAGCTTGCCGATCTGGCGATATAGTCAGTTTTGACTATATCGCAATTGACTAATCAGCCTTGGTCGATAAGGCGGGAGAGTTTATGAACCGCGAATTACTGCTGCTGGGGATTCTGCGTCAGCAGGAGATGCACGGCTACGAGTTGCACGAATTCATCAACACTCGCCTGTCCTCCTGCACCGATATGAAGAAGTCCACCGCTTACTATCTTCTGCGGAAGATGGAGGAGGCTGGACTGCTATCTCAGGAG
>WFTY01000324.1 GCA_015485245.1 Anaerolineales bacterium
GGCATGACCAGCGTCGGCACACTGACTTGGCTGGATGGCGAGACAGGCTGCGCCCCGCTCAACGGAGGCGCTGAAGTCGGCATGTTGCAGGTCAGCGCGGCCAAGGGGAGTAGAACGCAATTGTTTTGTCACCCCGCCGTCTCCTCTATTTCTTCCGGGGTGCTTTCTTCCAGATTTGAGTCTTCTAACTCGGCCTGGAGATATTCCAACATGGCCTGAAAATTGGGAAATCCCAGGCGCTCTCCAGATTGTGGGTTCTCCAGCGAGACCAGCCAGGCGATGGGAGCATCGCCGCGTCGCCAGAGTCGCAACAGATAAGAGCGATAAGTGAATTTATCCGTGTCCATTTAAGATTGGATGTGATGTTTATCAGGTTGTTGCCGGTGAAGTGGGGGGGCACCCCGTATGTCCTGTCGCACCGTTTGGGTTAGTCACTTGCCTCTCACCACCACATCATTATTGGCAGTGTAATGGAACAACGACAGGGAAACGACAGGGGAAAAAACAGGCGCATCAAGCATGTTGACCTGCATGGAGGGGAAAGTGATGAGGAAAACGGCAGATGAATCAGCACCCGCATTGCAAAGTCGCTCTGTAGTCGAGATCGGCGATCTCGACCACAAAATCCGGGCAGGGTGCGCAGCCGCCCCCGCGCCTGGGCTGAACAGGTCGAAGCAACGGTATGATAGCCTCCAACGCGCCATCAACAACCTGTGGGAGGGCAACTTCTCCATATTCTATTTGCACCCCACTTGCATCCGCTTCTGATGATTACCCAAACAGATAGGGTATAATCGTGATGCATGGAACCTGGGTTGCGTTTGCAGTTGTTGGGTATGTTCCACCTGATGCGGGGAGAACAAACACTGGGCGAGTTTGAGTCCAGCAAGGTGCGTGCCCTGTTATCTTACCTTGTGGTGGAAAGGGGGAAATCGCACAGCCGCGATGCGCTGGCGGGGTTGCTGTGGCCAGATGCTCTCGACACTGTCGCCCGCAAGAATCTGCGTCAGGCGCTGACCAATCTACGCAAAGTGATCGGCGATGCCGAGGCCGATCCCCCCTACCTCGAAATTTCGCGCTATCAGATCTGCGTCCATCCCAATGCCGCCTTAGAGGTCGATGTGGCCGAGTTCAACCGTCTGCTTAAAGTAGTGGATACTCACGCTCATCGCAACATGGCGCGCTGCACGCTGTGTGCTGAGCGCCTACAGCAGGCGGTAGACCTGTATCAGGGTGAGTTTCTGGCCGGATTGCATGTTGGGGGAAGCTATCTATTCGATGAATGGCTGGTGCTCGTGCGCGAGCGCCTGCATCGCCAGGCGATACGCTCCCTCGAATTGCTGGCGACCTATTACGAACAATGTGGGCAACTGGATGTGGCGCTGCATTGTGCCAACAGACTGGTGGAACTGGAACCCTGGAGCGAGAGTGCGTATGCCATCCAGATGCGCATGCTGGCGATGCGCGGTGACCGCAGCGCCGCCTTGCAGGCGTACCAGCGCTGCCAGAAGGTATTGCAGCGCGAGTTTGGCGTAGAACCGCTGCCGGAGACACAGAAGTTAGCAGAGCACATCCGGGGAGGCGAATACGATGCGAAGCAACCTGCTCCGCCGCCCTACAACGTGCCGCCCGCTGCCACGCCGCTGGTTGGGCGCGAAGATGAATTGCGGTCTCTGGCGGAGCGTTTGCTAAACGCACAGTGTCATCTGGTTACGCTCACCGGCACAGGGGGAGTAGGAAAGACCCGCCTGGCGACTGAAGCGGGCACACGCCTGCGCCATGCTTTCCCCGATGGGGTCTATTGGGTTTCTCTAATGGAAGTCGAAAACGGGCACGACCTGCCTTTTGCCATTGCCAATACCATGGGAAACCCGTTGAGCGGCCTGAAGGAACCGGCCAAGGAATTGACGGAGCGCCTGGCCGGGAAAGAATTAATGCTCATCCTGGATAATTTTGACCACCTGCTGGAAGCCACGCCCTTGCTGGCGAAGTGGATGCGCGCCGCTGCCCAGAGCGCATTTCTCATCACATCGCGCCGCCCTTTGGGGTTGCGCGCTGAAGAGGTGTTCCCCCTCTCCGGGCTGCCGTTCCCTTCCAAAGTGGCCGGGGGTGTGGCGCGCTACGACGCCGTGCGCCTGTTTTCCGAGTGCGCTCGCCGGGTGAGTGGTGACATCAGACTGCAAGAAGACGATCTCTTCACTGCGGCTCACATCTGCCGGATGGCGGAGGGGCTACCCCTGGCGATTGAACTGGCTGCCGCCTGGACACGGAAAATGCCCCTTGAAGAAGTCCGTGCCCGGATGCAGGATGGCCTGGACGTGCTGAGGGCGGAATGGCCGGATTTGCCGCCTCGCCATCGCAGTCTGCGCGCGGCTTTCGAGCAGTCCTGGCGGCTGCTATCGTCCGAAGAACAGGAGACCTTTGCGAGCCTGGCAGTTTTTCGCGGCGGTTTCACGCCTCAGGCCGCTGAACAGGTAGCCCAGGTGGATTCCCGGCAACTCGCCGATCTGGCAGACGCCTCGCTGGTGCAGTTCTCCCCGCAAGGACGTTATTCCTTGCATGCTCTGGTACGTCAGTTCGCCGCTGAGAAACTGGGGACTCAGCGCGCCGGTTTGCGGCAGCGGCATGCCCGCTATTATGCAAACTTTTTGCATCAACACGCGGCGGATATGCTTTCCCCCCGGCAGGTGGATGTGTTCCAGGAGATCACCCGGGAATGGGGGAACATTCGCGCCGCCTGGAGTTGGTGCGTTGAGCAGCGCGACGTCGCTCAACTGGGCGAAATGCTGGATCCTCTCTTTGATTTCATCGGCGGGCGCAGTTACGTCGCCGAGGGCCTGGAACTGTTTACCCATGCCGTGGAAGGGTTGACCGCTATGGAAGAGGCGCAGCCGCTCTACTGGCGCTTGCAGGCGCGGCGTTCGGTGTGGGTTTCCCAGACCGGCGATCTGCCAACCGCCGCATCGTTGTTGCGCCAGAGTATGGAATATTTTCGCACCCAGAGAGACCGCCGCGAGCAGGCGTTCGCCACCCGGCAATTGGGGCGTGTGGTTTATTTGCAGGGAGATTTCCCCACAGCCCAGAATATCCTGGAACAGGCGCTGGCTATGAGTCAGAGGCTGGAAGATGCTTTTGGCGTGAGTTGGACGCTCAGCTCACTTGCATTGACGTTGTATATGCAAGGGGATTACGAGCGCTCTCACGAATTTCTGCAAGAGAGCCTGGCGGTGTATCAGGAATTCAACGATCCCTGGGGATTGGGAATCCGCTACAACAACCAGGGGATGATCGCACAGGCGCTTGGCGATTACGCCCAGGCAGAGCACGCCTACACTCAGGCGATGGCCTGCTGGGAGGCTTTGGGACACACACTGGGGGTTGCCTCATCGCATACCAACCTGGGGCTTTTACTGGAGGCGCGCGGCGAGTATCGGGAGGCAGCGGCGCACTATGAAGAGGCCCTGACGCTGTTTCGGCGATTGAATCACCGTTATGGTCTTGCTTCCACCCTGAATAACCGGGGAAATATCGCCCTCCGGCAGGGAGAGTACACGCTCGCCCGATCTTATTATGATCGTTGTCTGGAGATGCGCGGGAAATTGGGCGACCAGCGCGGTTTGGCGAGTGTGACCAATAACCTGGGGCGTCTTGCCGTTTTTCAGGGCGAGTTCAGCGAAGCTCGCCGCCATCTTGGTCGTTTGCTGGAAGATGCTCCGCGTTATAACCTGACCCCGCTGATACTGGATGCTTTGGGCTGGCTGGGGGACATGCTGAACAGAGAGGGGGACGTTGAGGGGGCTGTTCGCTTTTTATCCTATGTGGAAGCGCATCCGGCTACCACGCGGGACAGCCGTGAAGAGGCGCAAACGTTTCTGGAGAGTCTTTCCGCTTCCCTCTCGGCGGAGGAACTCGCCGCGGCCAGAGAAGCCTTTGCGAATCTCGCATTCGAGGAAGTATGCCAACGGGCACGGGAGGTCGCGGAGCAGGGTTGATGTGCATCAGGAGTCTGCACATTGCACCGGCTGAACACACGACCATCCCCGTGTTTGCGCCATTTGGGTTTCGCCCTGTATCGAACCTGTTGAAGCATACGCCTCTGGGAGGCTATGCTTCAACAAGTTCAACACGCCGCTCATCCAGCAGGCGGCCAGGTGACGGTCACCCGTTTAGCAATCGCTCAGCAGCAACCCCACGCCGAAGCGCGGCTCGGTGACCGGGGTGACGTCTTCGCCCACGATGGGGTTGAGGATGTCGCGGATGAAGTAGGTGCCGCACTCATCCGTAAAAGTAAATCCGTTGGCGATCCAGTCCTTCTGAATCTCGTGGAGTCGTTGGGCGACCTGCTGGAGTTTTTCGTGGCCGTAGGTCTTCTCGATGTAGTCCCAGAAGCACATGCCGGTGTTGTATTCCCATCCCTCAGACAGGTTGACATAAGGCCGAGACTCCTCATAGACCTCTCCACTGGGGAGGGGAAACCGTTGGTACCAACTGTCCACGCGGCATTCGAAAACCCATCCTTCGGGGAGAGCCAGGCGTTGAAACATCAGGGTGGCCAAGCCCTCGTTTAAGGCACTGGGTATTGGGGACCGGCTGATGTACAGATGAGTGAATTCATGAGCAGCGGGTATGAATACGCCACAACGTCCTTGCCTGATATCGCGCCAAAAGCGTTTAAAGTCGCTGTGTTCCACGAAATCGGCCATCGAGTCATAAACCTGGGCAACATCGCTGGGCTCTCCCGCATAGGCGCCGGGATCCAGGTCCGGGCGCTCTTCGTGGCTCCACGAGACGATCTCCAGCATAGGAAGGCCCAGATACTCGGCCACTTTAGGGGCACATACCCGCATGTCAATGATGGATAATGTGGCGAAGTTCTCGTAATCCACCGGCGACTTACTATAGAACCGATCAATGTTCTTGAGCACCTCATGTGGCCCCTCGGCGCGCAAGGGCGTCTCCTCTGTCCCCGGCACGATCTCGGGCGGTTCGAGGAAGGGCACATTGAAGGTGGCCTGGAAGGAGTTGTCCTCTGAGGGGTCGGGCTGGGCAGTGTTTGTGATCTCCGCCCGCACTCCCACCGGCCCCGGCGCGGTGACCCCGTAGGTGTTGAAGTCGGCCTGCGGGTCGTACACATCGGCGCACAGGCCGGGTTGGATGGCTTCTGTGTAGGCGATACGGTGCTGCGCGTTTCCAACGTTGAGCATCACATCAAAGCCGCTTGAGACGACCTGACTCCAATTGCAGACGGTCACTTCCACGTTGCCCAAGGGTTTGGCAGGGTCGTAGCGCAGCAGGATTTGCTGGATCCGCAGGTCTGTGTCGGAGGATGGGGCTGTATCCGCCTGCGGCGTGGTGTCGTTGGTGGAGGGATTGAAATAGTAGGGTGTGTTGGTCGGCGGGGGGGTGTTGGTGGGGATGCGCGTGGGGCGCGGCGTGGTGCTCACCGCCTGAGAGGGGAGATTGCAGGCCAGCGAGAGCAGGAAGAGCAGGATAAGCAGAAAAAGGGGAGATGCCCAGGTTGATTTCTTCATGTCATCCTTTCTTCGTGTTGGTTCAGATCCCATCGTTGCTGATCTGTCCCCCGGCGCGGTTGATGATCCGCCAGAGCGCCAGCGCCAGCAGCCAGTCGCGCTCTTCGGGGGTGACATCAGGAGCGACGATCTCCACCGCCGGCGAGCGCGGCACCCCACGGAAGGAGAAAACGCCTCCGCTGTAAGCCCCCATGTGGGCGACGACGCGCCCGTGCAGCGTGACCGGGCGGGTAGGTGTTCCTTTTTCGGCGTTTGCGATCTGACCGATGGGTTCGCCGGAGGGGTCGAGCAGCCTGCCGTCGGCCTGCAGGCTGCCCAACGGCCTGCTGTCTACCCGGATGGCGACCTGGTTGGATGCGTCGCTCTCGAAGTCGAAGGTCTGTGCCGTTGTGCGGGCGTGCGCTTTGCCCTCGAAGGTGACCGGGCGACGGTACACGCGGCGACCGCGCAGGGAAAAAGCGGCCCAAATGGACTGTTGGTCGCTCTTGGAGGCCGCGATCAGGCCGCGGGCACGGGCGTGACGCCCGAAGACCGACCAGCGGAGGTTGCGAAAAGTGTACAGGTCGGCGAGGGCCTCCGCGCGCCAGGGCTGTACCTGGGGCAAAAGCGCGGCCACTTCCGCAGCCATGTTCCCCTGAGCGGCCTGCCATTCGTTTTCGCTTTTGGCGCGTTGCCCGCGAAGGAGTAACCGGGTGAGCAACACGCCACCTCCCAGAAAAGCCAATGCGCCAAGACACCAGGGCAGCAGACAAAGAAAGGAAAGCACTGTATTTTCGCTCATGTCACCATGTGTCCCTTACCCAGTTGGTGTCGTAAAAGAGTTCCAGTGCCAGCACGGCCATCAACCAGTCCTCTTCGGACAGGCTAAGGGGGAACCGTATCTTGCGGAACGCCGGCCAGGGCTGCGGCAGCGGCGTGAAGGACAGGTAGAAGCGCCCTTTGAAATTGATCGGCAGCCGCATCCACACGTCGGTTAACTCGGCGATGGTGTGCCCCTCGATCGTTACGGGGCCGTAGTAACGTCGGCTGCGCATGCGCAGGCCGCCTGGCCGCCGTTTGTACTGCCCCACCGGTTGCCCCTGAGTGTCGAAAAGGAGGCATTCGGGCAGATGGATGTGCCCAAAATGTTGTCCGTCCCAGGTGACGTTCGCTTTCCCGGTGATCGGGAAGGTCTTGTCTAGCCGCAGGTCGAGGACGCACCGCCTCTCTGAGGTACACATGACCATGCGCGCCTCATTGGCTTCGGGTCGTTCCAGAGAAAAAGCCAGCCAGCCATCGGCATCGGGGTGCTGCAGGCTCTTCACCAGGCCCTGGAAGTTGCCCCGCACGCCGATGGCTGTCCATTGACCGCGCCAGTGCGCCGCCAGGTCTTGGAAGGCATTCGGCCTCCAGGGGAGCAGCGATGCTTCGGCCTGTCTCAGGAAGACTTCACCGTTTACCGGAGAGACGATCTTTGCTTGCCGCGCAAAGCGCACAAAGAGCATGCCCGCGATCGCCAGGGCCAGCGTTCCACAGAGTGAGAGCAGACAGATAGGCAGGATAGCGATCGTCGCTGCGAGCAGTGATTCCA
>WFTY01000325.1 GCA_015485245.1 Anaerolineales bacterium
ACGTTCAGCAGGTGCGCGAATTCCGAGAATACCTCCGCTCCGTCCGCGGCCGACTGGAAAACCTGGCAAAGCGCGGCGGCGCGCCTGAAGAGACCGAAAAATTCGTCACTCCCTTGCTGAAAAAGCTCTCCTACCCTCCGGAAATGGAGGAATTCTACGCGCAGCGGCTGCGCTACGGCCTTTACCACTGCTATCAAAACCAATACCAGCCCGCCTAGCGCCAACGCCATGAACCGTGCTCTGCAAATTCACCAACGCCTCACTGATGTATATGGCTCACCAACCTGGCGCAACCCGCTGCCGCCGTTGGATGAGCTGATTTCCACCATCCTCTCCCAAAACACCAACGACACCAACCGCGACCGCGCCTTTGATGCCCTGCGGGCGCGTTTTCCTTCGTGGGAAGCCGTGCGCGATGCCCCCGAGGCCGAAGTCATCGAGGCTATCCGCCCCGCCGGACTGGCGAATCAGAAAGGGCCGCGGATTCAAGCTGTCCTCCGGCAGATCACCGCCGAACGCGGCGACCTGAGCCTCGATTTTCTCCACGAATACAGCACCGAAGAAGCCCAGCAATGGCTGCTGAAGTTCAAAGGGGTAGGCCCTAAAACCGCCGCCATCGTGCTGCTTTTCGCGCTCGGCAAACCGGCCTTCCCCGTAGATACTCACGTCCATCGCGTCACCGGTCGATTGGGAATACGCCCCCCAAAGATGAGCGCCGACAAAGCCCACAAATACCTGGCAGCCCAGTTTCCACCCGAAACCTACTACGCCGCCCACCTCAACATCATCCGCCTGGGGCGGGAGATTTGCACCGCCCGCAAGCCCAATTGTGCCATTTGCCCCCTGGCCGATCTGTGCGACTACGCCAAGAACTTGGGAAAAACGCATGAAAGCTAAACAAACCCTGCGCACCTTCCTCCTGCTGACCTTTGCGGAAGGTGTACTCACGCTGATCCTGCTCCTCACCATCCCTGGCGACCCCAAAAACGCCTGGATACTGGGATTATCTCGCTTCCGGGTTCTGATGCTCGCCGCCGGCATGTTTGTCGTGGGCACAACAGGGCTATTCGTCCGGCGAACGGTTAACGACCGCACCCGTCTCACTCACCTCCAGGAAAAAGTCTCCAGCGCGCTCTCGTGGGACGGGCACGTTACCACCACACTCACCCTTGCCCTGGCGGGGTTGATCGCCGGCAGCTACTTCTTTTACATCACCTTCACCAGCACCGACCAGTTCCTGCTTGGATTTTTCCGCCGCCTGACTCCCTGGGTGTTTTGGGTCACAGCCATCTGCGCTCAAACCCTGGTTCTCCTCATCCAGGCACTGCGTCAGGGAAGCAGGAGCTACTTCCGCGCCCACTGGCTGGCGTTGTTCACCCTGCTTGTCGTCCTGATCACGGGGGTCGCCATCCACACATCGCTCTGGGAGCTAAGGCCCGAAGACTGGGACGTACGCCACATCTTCAACCAGGACAACAAATTTGAACTCACCCAACAAGACATTTTCGCCGTCTACACCGAGGGCGACCGCCTGAGCCGGGGCATCAACCCCTACGCTCGCGTCCTGGAGCAAGGCGGTGACATGCGCTGGAACCTCACCTTCCCGGCCTATCTACCCGTGATGTACAGCCTCTCCGCGCTCATTGAGGGGATCGGGGTGACGGATTTCCTGGATTACCTGAGCGTTTTGCGCTGGTTCTACCTGGCCGCCAACCTCGGCATCGCTTATCTCCTCTTCTATGTCCCTTATCATCGTTACAACGCCCTGCTGTTCGGCGCGTTCAGCGCCCTGTTCTGGCTGATGAATCGCTGGGTGGTGCACATCACCATGATCTACCATTTCGACTTCCTGGCGCTCCTGCCTTTCCTGATCTCGCTGGCGCTGTGGCCGCGCCACCGTCGCCTCTCGCTGCTACTATTCGGCCTCTCGCTGGCTGTCAAACACATGGCGATTTTCATGGCGCCGGTGTACCTAGTATGGATCGCCCGCACGACAGAAAAACCCTCGCTGCGACGGCTGGTGGAGGGCGCACTGTGGATGGGTGCCGTTCCCTTGCTGGTCGCACTCCCCTTTATGGTCTGGAACCTAGAGGGATTCTTCAAATCATTGCTTATCTCGCTCACCCGCGTGGCCGAGAGCCACTTTGGCGTGCCGGATTTCGCCACCGTGTTCACTCTGAGCGGCGCGAGCGCCAAACTACCGATGTTTGGGCTATTCTTGTTGATCTACGGCCTGGCCTGGCGAAGCAGGCTGCGCCCCTTTGCGGCGGGGCTTTTCGTCATGGCCGTTTTCTTAGATTACAACGCCGTGCTTTTTCGCCAGTACATGGTCTGGATCGTGCCGCTCATCCCCCTGGCAGCAGCAGGCACCCTCGCCCCGCTGATCGCCCGACAAACACCTGACCAACCACCTCGGGAGGAAAACAATGCCCTATAAATTCCTTAGTGCAGAATGGCTGCAAGCCCTCAAAGACAAGCTCAACACCGACCCGCAATACGCCCGTGTGGCGAAGAACTGGGAAGGCGATATCATGTTCCATGTTGAACCCGAAAGCCCCGCGGGCGCGCCCATCCGCCTCTACCTCGACCTGTGGCACGGCACCTGTCGCGATGCCTACGTGGTGGAGGACGATGAACAAATCGCCCACCGCAAACCAGCCTTCATCTTACGCGCCAGATACCCGGTTTTTCAAAGCATCATCGCCAGCAAGCTCGACCCCATGCAGGCCATGATCACGCGCAAACTCAAAGTGCACGGCAGCATGGCCTACATGCTGCGCAACGTCCCTGTGGTACTCGATTTCGTCCGTTGCGCGCAGGAAATCGAAACCGAATATCCCGAGGGATAAATGCTGTATAATCTTCCCACGTGTTAAAACCACCACGGAAAGACCCACCCATGAACTCTACCACCCCGCAACTTAGCGCCCTCGAGGAACTACAAAAAGCGCTCAACCTGCTGGAAAAGCAAACCCTGCCGATGCCCACGCGCGCCTCGTTGAGCACCGCCAAACGACACCTGCAGCAACTGCGCAACGCCCTGCAACGTGACCCGGAGGCCAGCCGCCTGGCTGCCCTTTACCGTGTTTCGCAAAGCCTGGGAGTTTCCCTTGACCTCGACGAAGTGCTCACTCAGGTAATGGACGCGGTTATCCAGCTCACCGGCGCCGAGCGCGGCTTCCTGATGCTCATCGAGCGAGAGAGCGGCGAACTTTCCCTGCGCGCCGCCCGCAACATCCAACAAGAAAACCTGCAACAGGAAGACATGAAAGTCAGCCGCACGGTCATCCAGTCGGTGATCGAAAGCGGGCAAGGCATCGTCACCACCAACGCACAAAACGACCCCCGCTTCGCCGGGCAGGAATCCGTCATCTTTTACGCCCTGCGCTCGGTGATGTGCGCCCCTCTGCGCGCGCGGGGCAACATCATCGGCGTGATTTACGTTGACAACCGCGCCCAGGCTGGCATCTTCGGCGACGAAGATCTCAAGCTACTCAACGCCTTTGCCGGACAGGCTGCGGTGGCGATTGAAAACGCTCAACTCTACACACAAACCGATCGCGCCCTGGCCGACCGCGTGGCCGAGCTGGAAACCCTCAGCCGCATCGACCAGGACCTGAACGCCCAGCTCGACCTGGATCGGGTGGTGGAACTTACCCGTCAGTGGGCGATCCGCGTCACCCAGGCAACCAGGGGATGGGTAGCCGTTTGCGACGACGAAGGCGAACTATACATCGCCGCCTCTCCTCCAGGGGAGACGCCGCCGGAACTGGAACCCTTGCTGACAGCCGCCAACCAGGCTGATCCTGTTCCCCGGCAGCTCACCGCCAGCCAGGGGACGCCAGCCTATTGCATGGTCCCGCTGATCCACAACCGCCAGACCATCGGCGCGGTGATCGTCGCCCATCCCCAGGGAATCCGCGAATCCGCACAGCAATTTCTCAAGCGTCTGGCCGACCGCGCCGCCGCGGCCGTGCAAAACGCCCGCCTCTACGAAGCCGTGGAAGCCGCCAATGAAGCCAAATCGCAATTCGTTTCCATCGTCACACACGAATTGCGCATCCCGCTGACCTCCATCAAAGGCTACAACGACCTGATCCGTCAGGGCGTGGTAGGCGAAATCAACGAACAGCAGGCCAACTTCCTCGACGTGATCGGCAGCAACGTGGAGCGCATGTCCAGGCTGATCTCCGACCTCTCCGACATCTCCCGGATTGAACGTGGCAAGTTACGCCTGGAATTCGCCCATTTTCCCCTTCACGAGCGCGTGGAAGAGACGATTAACAGCCTGCGCCACAAACTAGAAGAGAAATCCCAAACCATCACCACCGAGATTCCCCCCTCGCTGCCTAAGGTCTACGCCGATCCCAGTCGTGTGGTGCAGGTGCTCACCAACCTGGTGAGCAACGCCTGGAAATATACCCCCCAGGGCGGCAAAATCCACATACGGGCATACCCGGAGAACGGCAAGGTGCGGATCGAGGTACGCGATACCGGCATCGGCATCAGCGAAGAAGACCAGGCCAGGCTCTTCACACAGTTCTTCCGCTCCGAATCCCCAGCCGTGCGCGAACAGACCGGCTGGGGGCTGGGGCTTAACGTCACCCGCCGCCTGGTCGAAGTCATGGGCGGAGAAATCGGTTTTGAAAGCAAACTGGGCGAGGGCAGCACCTTCTGGTTCACGCTCCCCACCAGCACCCCCTCCGCGCATCAAGCCCATGAAGACTAAACGCATTGGCGCACGCCACACTTTGTTGCTCTACCGCTACGCCTGGGATCGTCTGTGGAAGCCCGCCATCCTCCTTGGATTAATCTGCGGGGCCCTTTGGTGGCAGGCCGGGAGCGTCACAACGCCCATCCTCTCAGCAGCCGACAGCGCCTGGGTTCTGGTCGCCGCGATCATCGCCCTGGGCGTAGGCGTGTTCGGGCTGGCGGCGCGCAATATGGGCTATGTACAGCTTTATCCAAGCTACTTCCAGATTGTCACCCCCTTCCTCCGGCTCAAAGTCTCCTACCGGCGCGTGCGAAGCGCTCGCCCGGTAGCGATGACCCAGTTATTCCCGCTGCAATCACAAAACTGGGGAAGGCGGCGTTTCCTGCGTCCGTTTTACGGGATGACGGCTATCGCTGTTGAACTGCGCGGCTACCCCCTTTCGCCAGCTGTGCTACGTTTGTTCCTGCCGCGTCAGCTCTTTCTCCCGCAGACAACCGGTTTCGTCTTCCTGGTGCCAGACTGGATGGCATTCAGCACAGAGATTGATACCTTCCTCGGTCGCTGGCGCGACCGGAAGAGCGTGCGCCCCAGGGAACCTGGGCTACTGGAAAGCCTGCGCAAACGCTGATATCCCCCAAACCTTGTGAAGTTTATCACCTCGCTTGTATGACCTTTGACCATCCCCACAATACTCAGGGGATGATATTATTTGCAGCGGAATGGGGAGCAATCCCTTCATTCATCGCTGTTTCCTCCTTTGGCGAAGTCTCCATTGGGTTCCTCACCACCCAATGGAGACTTGTTTAACGGCACTTTACGCCCCTGCCCTACGCAGATCAGGGTTACTAAAATGTAACTGTACTTGGGGCGTGGCGGTGGTATCCTCGGTCGTAATCGACACCGCACCGGGGATGCCATCCGGGGCAGGAGCATCTGGGCAGGCCGCCGCCGCCCATGGGAGTGTGATCCCGAGTGGTTACTTGGCCGCCCGGTGGATTTTCGTCTGGGCTGCG
>WFTY01000326.1 GCA_015485245.1 Anaerolineales bacterium
CCTCAATGGCGATCGGCATGGATTTGCTCAAGAACGGCGATGCCGACGCCTTCGTCACCGCGGGAAACACCGGCGGGGCGCTGACCACCGCATATTTCCGCCTCGGCGTGATCGAGGGAGTCGAACGCCCCGCGTTGAGCGCGCTGATTCCCGTGCGCGACGGATTCTGCGCAGTGCTCGACATCGGCGCCAATCCCGATTGCAAACCGGAACACCTGCTGCAATTCGCGGTGATGGGCAGCGTGTATGCGCAAAAGTCGCTGGGGATCAGCTCGCCTCGCGTCGGGCTGCTCTCCAACGGAGAGGAGGCCGGGAAAGGCAACGAACTGGTACGAGAAACCTATCCCCTGCTGGCAGGGAGCGCGCTCAACTTCCAGGGCAACGTCGAGGGCAAAGAACTCTTCGGCGGCGAGGTCGACGTGGCTGTAACCGACGGCTTCACCGGAAACGTGCTGATTAAATCCAGCGAGGCGGTTGCCAAGCTGCTGGTCGACCTGCTCAAAGAAGGCCTGATGAGCAGCGTGCTCACCAAGCTTGGCGCGCTGGCCGCCAAACCTGCCTTCGACGCGCTCAAACGCAAGCTCAACCCCGACGAAATCGGCGCCGCGCCGCTGCTGGGGATCAACGGGCTGGTGTTCGTCGGCCACGGGCGCTCAAGCGCGCGGGCGATCTACTCAGCGATCAACACCGCCCGTCAGGCGGTAGCCGCCAACCTGTTGAGCGCCATCGGGGACGCCATCCAGGATCAACTCGCCCGGCAGACGCCACAAAGCAACGCATGAGCCCGCGGGTAGTCATCACCGGCATGGGGGCGATCACGCCATTAGGAAACTCCGTCGAAACGTTCTGGCAAGGGTTGCTCGCCGGGCGATCCGGCGTGCGGCGCATCACCCGCTTCGACGCCAGCAAGCTCCCCTGCCAGGTGGCTGGTGAAATTCGCGCCTTTCAACCGCACGACTTCATGGACGCCAAGCTGGCGCGGCGCATCCCACGTTCAGCGCAAATCGGCCTGGCCGCGGCGGTGCAGGCCATGGAGCAGGCCGGCCTTGGAGAACAAGCCCCGGTGCCAGAGAGAGCCGGCGTGGTGTTCGGCACCGCCATTGGTGGACTTGACCACTTCGTAGATGGCATCGACGTGCTCCGACAACGTGGGTTAGAAAAAGTCAACCCCTTCGTGTTGCCAGGAGGGATACCCAACCTCACCGCCCACTTAATCGCCTTGCGCTTTCAATGTCTGGGGCCTAACGCCACCCTCGCCACAGCGTGCGCTACCGGCACGCAAACCATCGGCGAGGGCAGCGAGCTGATCCGCCACGGCCGCGCCGATGTCATCATCGCCGGCGGCACCGAGGCGCTGTTGCGCGACTTTTCTCTCGCCGGATTCATCGCCATGCGCGCCCTGCCGGTCAGCTTCAACCACCAGCCCGAAGCAGCCTCCCGCCCTTTTGACGCTCTGCGCGAGGGGTTCGTCTTCTCCGAGGGAGCTGGGGCCGTCGTGCTGGAGAGCCTGGAACACGCGCAACAACGAGGCGCCACCATCCTGGCCGAGGTCGCCGGCTATGCCTCATCCGCCGATGGCTACCACGTCGCCGCACCCCACCCCAACGGCGACGGCGCCGTCCGCACGATCAACTGGGTGCTGCAAGACGCAGGCATCCAGCCCGACGATGTGGACTACATCAACGCCCACGGCAGCTCCACCCCGCTGAACGACGCCATCGAAACCCAGGCGATCAAAACGGTCTTTGGCGCCCAAGCTTATCACATCCCAGTTAACTCCACCAAATCCATGGTCGGCCACGCTATGGGCGCGTCAGGGGCGCTGGAGGCCATCGTCTGCGTGCGCTCGATCCAGGACAACCGCATCCACCCAACGATCAACCTGCAAAACCCTGATCCAGCCTGCGACCTGGATTATGTGCCCAACCAGGCGCGCCAACACGTGGTCAACATCGCGCTATCCAATTCCTTTGGGCTGGGCGGCCAAAACGCCTGCCTGGTCATCAAACGCTATCAGGAGTAAAACCCACATATGAATATCGTTCGCAACGAAAAACTGATCAACCGCAACGCCAAAATCGGGCGTTGGGTGAGCTTTATCAGTCTGATTATCCTGGCCGGGGGGATGTACATCTCCTTCCGCCAGCCAGAAAACGTCGGCCTGTCGCTCTCCGCCCTGTTGCTTGGCTTCGTGCTCTCGCAAATGGGCATTTACTACACCAATCGCTGGGGGCGCTCCCCGCGCCCCGATCAGGAGCTGGACGCGGCGCTCAAAGGGTTTGGCAAGCGCTATACGCTATACCACTACACCTCGCCAGTCGCTCACCTGCTCGTCGGGCCGGTGGGCATCTGGGTGCTGATCCCCAAACCGCAGCGCGGACGGATCACGTACGAAAAGAACCGCTGGCGCAAGCGCGGCGGCGGCATCCTCAGCACCTATCTGGCCCTCTTCGCCCAGGAAGGGCTGGGACGGCCGACCCTCGAGATCAGCTCGGAGATCAACGCGCTGGCAAAATTCTTACGCAAAAAACTCCCCGATCAGGAACTCCCCCCCATCCAGGCTGCGCTGGTCTTCACGCACCCCCAGGTGGAAATCAACGCCGAAAACGCCCCTGCCCCCACGCTCTCAGCCAAAAAGCTCAAAGAATTCTTGCGCAAAGTCGCTAAAGAAACGCCGCTCCCGGAGACAGAGATCGACAAGATCAACCAAGCGCTGCAATCCTGAGGCGACGTTAAACCAGCACCGGCTGCCCACGATCCTGGCAGCCGGTTGCTGTTTGACCTGAATTCAGGTTATTACGAAGATTAGCCTCCCAAAAATTCTTCGAGGGCTTTCTTGCTGATGCGGTAAGCCTTGCCCAGTTTGCGAGCTTTCAGGTCGCCGGCTTCGATGGCGGCGATCACATCCTCTTCCGAAACCTTGAGGAAGCCCGCTGCTTCGGAGGGGGTCATCACGTCTGGCAGGCTGCTCCCGCCCGCGGCAGCAGCGCCGCCGCCAGCCGATTGCTGCGATTGAGCGCCGGTCATCCCCCGAAGGGACTGCTGCAACACATTCCCCACCCCCATACCCGCGCCGATACCCGCGGTCAGACCTGCACCGCCGCTGGGGTTCTGCGCGGCGTCACGCATGGCGTCAGCCGCCTGCAACTGGGTGTAAGTCGCCATATCGAGCATCCCCATATTGCGCAACTCCTCGGCCGACTTGTCAGAAGGCTTAAGGTTGGCGATCAGGAAAGACTTCAGCGTCAACCCCAGCGAGGCGAAGTGGTCCTGCCCTTTGGCACGCACCGCCGCGCTCAACTCGTTGACCATGCCGATCAGATCCACCACGCTGTTCTTGGCGGCCGTCTCACCCAGCAAATCGGTGAGGTCTGAAAGCAACACCGCCCGCAAGCGATCCTCAATATCATTGGTGCGGTAAACACCAAACGCGCCAACCACCTGGGTGACAAACTGCTGTGGGTCTGAGACCTGGTAGCTGTAGGTGCCAAATCCTTGCAACAGCGCCACGCCCAGCCCCATACCAGGGTTGCGCACGATAATCGGCTGGGGCGTTCCCCACTTGCGATCAACAAACTCCCGCATGGAGACAAAGTACACCTCGGCAGGGAACGGGGAACGCTCGTTGAACGCCTTGCCGATCAGGTCGATCAGTCGGGGGATATTTGCGGTAGCAATGGTGTGCCGGCCAGGGCCAAACACATCCAGCGCCTGCCCGTCGCGGAAAAACACCGCCGCCTGAGATTCGCGCACAATCACCTGCGTGCCAATGCGGAAATCACCCGGTCCGCTATCCGGGAAGCGCTTGACGAGCACATCGCGCATCTCGTCAGGATATTCAACTACATCAAAAATTCGGGCCATCACTGAACCTCCAGATTATCCAAACCAATTGCTGCTCCACGAACCGCCGTAATGAACACAGGGAACTTAAGCGCCCTGGCTCATCACCTCGTCGCGACGGCCGAACACCGTCAGGCACTCCTGCGTCTGCCCCACAAGATGGCGAATCGCCGCCTGGAGGCCATCGCTGCCCATCGAGGCTTCGACATTATCAATTGCCCGCCCCACCTGATCCACCAAGTCGAGCATGGCGGCGTCATACGCGTAGACCTGCGCCAGTTCCTCTTCATTGATTTTAACCGCGTCAAAGAAACCGGAATAGCCATAAGATGCACGGCGCACCTTGTCGATAAAGGTGCGCACCTTGAGAGCAGCTTTCTCCAGATCATCCACGTACATCAATTCTCCCTGGTCGACGAAATCGACCTGCAACGCAGAGATGCGGCGATACAGCTCTTCAAAGCGATTGGCAATCGTCTCGCGCAGCAGCTTATCCGCAGCGCGGCGGTTCTGCCGCTCAATGTACCCGCTAAACCCGGGTATCTTACTGGCGATCTTTTTGAAGACATCCTGGTCGCCAGTTACCTGTTCAAACAAATCAGTCATGCTTTCCTCCAGTCAACCTGCTATACGGTGAGGTCATTATAGCGGTAACGCATCTAAAACGCAACATCGAATGACCTGCAGCAGTATACGCAGTGCGACCGAAAAGGTTGCAATGCGTGATGCATCGCGAATCCCCAGGCCACGGGCACAGGATGCTATAATAAGAACCTATCCGAGAATGCGCCGTCGGTTGAGTTTATCGCAACCCGGCGCTGGTTTCGAGAACCCCAACCAGCGCCTTTCTGAAGTTACGGATAGACACCAAGCGCAGGCGCTGTTCGTCTGTTTATCTCGTTTGTGCAAGCAAAGAGGAGGTCTTTCATGATTGTTACTACAAAAAAACTATTCGAAGCCGCCTATGGAAATTACGCCATCGGGGCCTACAACATCAACAACCTGGAGCAAACCATGGGGCTGTTCCAGGGAAACCTGGACTCCCAGGCCCCTTTCATCATCCAGATCAGCAAAGGGGCGCGCAGCTACACCCACAAAACCATGCTGGAGGGGCTGATCCGCAGCGCGGAAGAGGTCTTCCCCGAGGCAATTTTTGCCGTTCACCTCGATCATGGCGACGAGCAAACCTGCTACGATTGCATCGAAAGCGGCTTCTACAGTTCGGTGATGATCGACGCCAGCCACGAGCCCTTTGAAGAGAATATCGCCATCACTCGCCGGGTTGTTGAGGCAGCCCATGCCCGCGGCCTGGTCGTTGAAGCCGAATTGGGCATGCTGGGCGGCGTTGAGGAGCACATCTCCGTTGCTGAGGCCGACGCCAAGCTGACCAACCCCGATCAGGCGCTGGAATTTGTTGAGCGCACCGGTTGCGACTCCCTGGCCGTCGCCATCGGCACCAGCCATGGGGCCTATAAGTTCAGCGGATCACAGGCCCTGCGCTTCGACGTGCTGGAGGAGATTCAAAAACGCCTCCCCGGATTTCCCCTGGTGATGCACGGCAGCAGCTCCGTCCCACAGGAAGAGGTCGAACGCATCAACGCGGCGGGCGGCAAACTGCACGGCGCCAAGGGCGTCGATGCCAACCAATTCAAACGCGCCGCGCAGCTCGGGGTCACAAAAATCAACATCGACACGGACGGACGCCTGGTCTGGACGCGCGTCCACCGCGAATACTTCCTCGAGCACCCGGAAAACATCGACCTCCGCAAACCGGGCAAAATCTTCATGGCCGAATATGCCCGTTTCATCGCCGCCAAAAACGAGAAACTGGGCAGCGCCGGTCAACTGGAGCACGTCCGCAAGCTGCTCAGCGACTGAGTCAACGCTCCCCCTCGTCTGCGTCCGCCCCGGTCAGGGAGACCACAAAGGTGCTCCCCTCGCCGGGGCGGCTTTTTACCTCAATTGTGCCGTGGTGCTGCTCAATCACCTGCCGGGTGATCGCCAGCCCCAACCCCAGGCCGCCGTACAATTCCTCCCCCACTTTCTCCACATGGAAGAAGCGATCAAAGATATGCGGAAGGGCCTCTTCGGCGA
>WFTY01000327.1 GCA_015485245.1 Anaerolineales bacterium
GGCCGAGCTTCTCGGATGCGGTTCTGAGTATCGGCAGGCTGGGGGAATCTTCCAGCAGGTTATAGAGATCGAGCACGTCCCAGTCGGGCGCCTGTGGCCCGGTGAGGTATTTCAGGGAGGCTTCAATCAGGAGGGCCAGCGATTCCTGCGGCGCGATGAAGTCCAGGTAATCGGAGATGGCATGGCTGCCCAGGAACATAATCGCCTCTTCGCCCGCCGGGTTTTGGGTTCGGAAGAACGGCGCGATGCCGCTCAGCGCACCATCTTCCTCGCGAGCGGTCAGGATGAGGAGGTCGCCGCGGGGCCATTCCTCGCCACCCAGTGTGCTCCACCAGGTCATCAGGTATTCGTGGCGCAGGAAGGGGATGTTTTGCGCACTGTGTTCAAGCAGTGTGTTCCATTCGGCGGCGAGTTGTTGAAAGTCTTCTGTGGAGTTGATGATTGTCAGTTGCATAAGCGTTCACTCACGGGTTTGGTTGCAGCGGGCTTCATTTTACCAGTATAATGGGGACAGCGCGCCGCGGAAGTTTGCTGGCGCGGGGCGCAATAAGCCGGTTGTGGATGTGTTGCAAGCAATACTATGATGACTTCGTTGGACCTGGTCTTACTCCCTCTGGCGCGGATAGGCGGTAAAGAGCGTTCGAAACTGCCGGGCGTGCATGTGGCTGCTCCGCCGCGGCGCGCGCCGCGCGCCCGTCGGAGCGATCGCTTGTTTGTCTACCTTTCACTGGAGGGCAACGCGCCGCTTTCTCCCACGGAGATGGAGAGGTTGACGGCGCGCCTGGCAGCGGAATACTATAAAACCGGCGGCTCTTCCACAGCAGCGATGCGCGCGGTAGCCGAGGGATTGAATGAGCTGTTGTTGCAACGCAACCTCAACGCGGTCAGCCGCGGGCGGCAGGCTGTGGGTGTGTTGGTGTTGGGGGTGATTCGCGAGCGACGGCTTTACCTGCTTCAGAGCGGCGCGGCGCATGCTTACCTTGTGAATGCCGAGGGGGCGCGCCAGTTTTATGAGCCGGGCGCGGGGGGACGCGGTTTGGGCGTCAGCCGGGCGGCCAAGTTGCAATTCTATCAGGCGACCCTGAACCCAGGAGACGTGTTGTTGATGTCGCCCAACCCGCCGTTGAACTGGAACACCACCACTTTGCGGAACCTTCACGGCCTGTCGTTGAAGGAGTTGTACCAGCGTTTGCTGCGCCGTGCGACTGGCGAAATGGAAGCCGTGTTGATGCAGGTTGGCGCGGGCAAGGGGGGGATTCGCCTGGTCGCGCCGCAACTGGCCTCGGATACGCGCCCTCCCGCGACGGGGCGCTCTTCGTCTGCTCCCAAGCCTTCCCCGAAACGTGAACCTGCGCCGCCAACATCTCGGCCAACGCCTCCGCCATCGGCGGACGAGTCTTCCGCAGCGCCCATCGCCGATCTGAATGGCGTGGCGGTTTCTCCTCTCAAACCTCCGGCGGTAGCACACAAGTCACCTCCTCCGCCCTCCTCGCAGGCAGCCGCCAGGCCGAGCAGCGCTACTTGGCTGACGGAGCTGGCGCCTGCGTTAAAGGAGATGGGGCGCAGCGTGGGGAAATCATTGCAACAGGTGGCCCAGGCCGGCAGTGTGCTTTTCCAGCGGATGTTGCCGGATGATAGCACTTTAAGCCTGCCGGGTTCGACCATGGCTTTTATCGCCGTGGCTGTGCCGCTGGTGGTTGTGGCCGTCTCGGCGGTTGTGTATTTTCAGCGCGGTCAGGGGGCCCTTTATGATGGATATTTCTCAAGGGCGCAGCAAGCTGCCGTGCAGGCGCAGCAGTTTGAACATCCTGGTGAGCAACGAATTGGCTGGCAGGCCACGTTGGGGTATCTCGATCTGGCGGAAACTTATCGGGTTACCGAAGAATCCCAGACGTTGCGGTTGACGGCATTGCAGGCGCTCGATCAACTGGATAAGGTGGTGCGCGTGGAGTATCAGCGCGCTCTGCCCGCGGGGCAGCTCCCCGCCTCGGCGCAGATCACGCGCATGGTGACCACTGTGGAAAATGATCTCTATTTGCTGGATGCCGCTGCGGGACAGGTTTATCGGGCGGTCTTCACCGGCAAGGGCTACGAGTTGGATGAAGCGTTCTTTTGCGGAAAAGTGCAGACTCCGCTGATCGTCAGCGCGCTGGTGGATATCGCTCCCTTGCCGCCGGGGCACCCGGCGGGCGCGACCGTTGCCGGCCTGGACGGCGATGGCAATGTTGTGGAATGCCTCCCTGCGCGCGAAGATCAGTTGATTATTCAGTTGCCGCCTCCGGCTTCAAACTGGGGGACGCCGCGGGCCCTGGCTTTCGACGCCGGTGATTTGTACGTGCTGGATACGCTCACCAATTCGATCTGGTATTATGATGGCGTCAACAATTATCAAGACCTGCCGGAGTTCTTCTTCAATGAGGATGTCCCCGATATGAAGGGGGCGATTGACATGGCGGTGAGCAATGGGACGCTGTATCTGCTCAGTGATGACGGCTCGATGGCGATGGCCCGTTTTCAGGAAGATCCCGTTGAGCAACCGGTGATCTATCAGGATACGCGCCCCGATTTTCCGGATGGCCCCACGATGGTCGGGGCGACCTTCCGGCAAATTCTGTTTTCGCCGCCGCCAGACCCGTCCATCTATCTGTTAGATGGGGGGGAGAGGGCGATCTACCATTTTAGCCTGCAACTGGTTTATCAACGCCAGTTCCGCCCCTCGCTGAATCTGCCCGCAGGAGAGGCGACGGCTTTCACAGTGGGGCAGGATCGGCGTGTGTTCCTGGCGCTGGGGAATCAGGTCTATTTTGGGTTTCTCCCCTGATCTTCAGGGTGTGGATGTCGGCCAGGGAGTGTAGGTTGCTCCGCCGGGGGTGTGGGTGGGCGGTGGCGGCGCCGTTGGCGAGGGGGTCATTGTGTCCGGCGGTATGCTGGTTTCAACGATCGCCGGCGCGGATGCGGGGAGCGCGCTGGTTGCTGTCGGCGGCGGTTGCCGCAACCCCCAGGCGAAGAGCGTCAGCCCGGTCAGGACGATCGCCAGGATGATCAACGCCGCCAGGGCAATCAGCCAACGGCGCTTGCGTCGCGGCGGCTTGAACGAAGCGGCTACCCCTGGCACCTGAAGCGCCACGATGGTGATATTGTCGTGGCCGCCGCGCATGTTGGCCAGATCGACCAGCTTTTCGACCCCCGTTTGCAAGTCGTAGAGTTGAAGTGTTGAAAGGATTTCGTGGTCGTCAACCAGATCGGTCAGCCCATCGCTGCAAAGCACCAGCCGGTCGTGGGGGAGCAAGGTCATCCCCTGGTTGGCGAGGGCCGCGGCGTTGCTTTCCCCTTCCCGCATCTTGAGGCGAAAATCTGCTTCTGTAGGCTGTCTGGAACCCAGGTATCGGCGGATGACATGGGCCTGTGGGTGGCTGCGCGCCTGCTCGCGAGTGATGATGCCGTGTTCGATGGCTTCCTGCACCCAGGTGTGATCTACTGTGAGTTGTCGGATGGTGTTGTCGCGCAGCAAGTAGATGCGCGAGTCGCCTACCGAGGCGGTATACAGCTGGTTCCCAATAATCCACACACAGGCGCAGGTGGACCCCATTCCGCTTTGGGCCTGATGAGTCTCGGCCTGGGCGTGGACGGCCTGCCCGGCGGTGATGATGGCTTGTTTGAGGGTATTGATCGGATCGCGCCCTTCGGAGTTGGCGATGGCAGAGCTGATGGTCTCCACCACGATCTCTGCGGCGACCTCCCCGGCCAGGTGTCCTCCAATGCCGTCAGCCACAATGGCGAACAGCACGGGGGTGGGATTGCTTTTGCTGAGGGCATAAGCGTGTACCGCATAGCGATCTTCATTGTTTTTGCCGCTCATGCCGGGGTGCGAGGTGGCCGCGACGGCGAGGTGGGCTTGTTCTTTGGGAATCACGTTGCCTGTTCCTCCGGAGTCGATTCGCCGCCCTTGGGAGGGATTTTTGTCACCCTGGGGCGTGGTATCTTTTTTGAATCGCTCCATTTGAAGCGCAATCCAATTTTACCAATATGGAGGATGTCCCCGTGGGCTAATGGCGCGCCCTGAGGCGGCAGGGGCTGGAAGTTAAGCCAGGTCCCAGCGGTGGAGTCTGCATCATAGAGGTGGATCTCGCCATCGGCTTTGTAGACGATGCGCGCGTGGATTTCATCCACCGAAGAGTCTTTGAACAGGATGGTTGCCCGTTGGGGGTCGCTGCCGAGGGTCATCTCCCGCTGCCAGAGCTGGATGACTTCGCTTTTATCTTTTTCTCCGTTACCGTTGGGTAACGGTTCGAGAAACGCGGTTGCCTTAGCAGTAGTGCCCGCCGGTGGGCGCGGGCGGGAGAAGCGCCCCACCCAGCGAGAGATGCGTTGGCCAGCGCGTTTGGGAATGGTCGTCACCGCGCTGGCCGACGGTGTGGTTGGGGGTGCTGGAGGGATGGCTGCGCCATTGGCCTGCGCCTTACGTCGGGAGGTCAGGCGGCCAGTGGCTCGAGGTTGCAGTTTGCCACTGGCGATCAGGAGCAGTAGTCCCGCGCTGAGAAGGACGGCCATGCCCACACC
>WFTY01000328.1 GCA_015485245.1 Anaerolineales bacterium
ACGTATGATACCGTGCAGGCGGCCGTGGCCCGCCAGGTCGACCTCGCCCTGATCGATACCGCCGGACGCCTGCACACCCGCTTCAATCTGATGGAAGAACTGAAAAAGGTGCACCGCGTGGCGGGCAAAGCCCTTCCCGGCGCGCCGCACGCCGTCTGGCTGGTGATGGACGCCACCACCGGACAAAACGCTCTCCACCAGGCCAAAGCTTTCAAAGAAGCAGTGGACGTCAGCGGCGTCATCCTCGCCAAGCTGGATTCCTCTGCTCGCGGCGGCATGGCCTTCGCCATCCAGCGCGAGCTGAACCTGCCCATCCTCTTCGCCGGACTGGGCGAGGCCGCCGAGGACCTGCAACCTTTCGACCCGGAGGCCTTCGTCAAAGGCATTCTGGCAGATTTCACCCCCTGACGGAAAAGACGCGATGAACTTACCTCTCCCCATAACCCTGAGAACACGCCTCAGCCAGGCACTCTTGGAACCGCATGCCAGCATCCAAGACGAAGAAGACTACCGCCGGGCGCGCTTTCTGGCACAGATACTCATCGTTGCCATCCCCCTGCTCTCCATCCCCGCACTGGCGCAAGCCGCCCGAACGCCTCATGTCCTGACTTTTTTTGGGCCTGCCATCATCTTGCTGTGCATCGCTTACGCCCTCAGCCGCACGCGCTTCTTCCGCCTGGGCATCATCACGACGTTGCTTGCGCTGACGTTGCTCCCCATCGCCAGCATCCTGATGCACCCGGACCCCGACCCCGAACACGCCCTCGAAGCACTCATCTGGATGTTGCCTGGGCTGGTTCTGAGCAGCCTGTTACTCTCACCTGGAGGGCTAGTGGCGCTGTTTCTGGCCGCCACCGGCGCCATGCTCGCTCTACCCTTGCTCAAGCCAGTTTACTCGCTCTCCCATATAACCGAACCGCTGGGGCTTAACCTGGCAACAACGATCTTGCTCTTCGCCGTGACCGTCATCCGCCATCGTGATCTGCAAAAGTTAAAAACCCGAACGCAGCAGGCCGACGAGCTCAACACATTCCTGCACACCGTGATCGACTCCCTTTCCGATCCACTCTACATCATCAACGTGGATGACTATTCCATTCAACTGGCGAACACGGCCGCATCGGAATATGGCATCACCCCTAACCTGACGTGCTATGCCCTGACGCACAACCGCGAAACGCCCTGCGAGGGCCTGGAGCATCCCTGCCCGCTGACGCGCGTCAAAGAGAGCAAAGAAGCCTTTGTCGTCGAACACACTCACTACCGCCCTGACGGAACGCCATACTATGCCGAGGTGCGCGGCTTTCCCATCCTGGACGAGAACGGGGAAGTGGTGCAGATGATCGAGTACTCTATTGACATCACCCACAGGAAACTGGCGGATGAGAATATCCGCAAGCTTTCACGCGGCGTGGAGCAAAGCGCCAACGCCATCATCATCACTGACGCGGACGGGACAATCGAATACGTCAACCCTGCCTTCACTCGCATCACCGGCTACACCGTGGAGGAAGCCATCGGGCAAAACCCGCGCATGCTTAAATCCGGCAAAATGCCCGCGGAGACCTATCAAGCATTGTGGGCCACCCTGCTGCGCGGTGAGGTGTGGCAGGGCGAGATGATCAACCGCAAAAAGAACGGCGAACTCTACTGGGAATGGGCCACGATCTCCCCCGTCAAAGACGATCAAGGGCGGGTCACCCACTACGTCGCTGTAAAAGAGAACATCACCGAGCGCAAGAAGATGGAGGCCGAACTGATCCAGGCGCGCGATCAGGCTCTAGCCGCCAACCGCATCAAGAGCCAGATCCTCGCCAACGTCAGCCACGATATGCGCACCCCGCTGGGCGCCATCATCGGCTACGCCGATATGCTCCGGCAGAACATCTACGGCCCGGTGACCGAGGCGCAACAGGAGAAGCTCAACGCCATCCTGCAAAGTTCAAACCAGTTGATGGATTTCATCCGCAACCTGCTGGGGCAGGCGGAGCTCGCCGCCGGCGAGGTGGAGATCAAACAGCAACACATCGCGCCTCAGCAATTGTTAGACGAAGTCAACGCCATCGCCCAGGTTCACGCCGAAAACAAGGGATTGGCGCTCAACAGCGAGGTCGACCCGCGCGTCCCGGACTATGTCATCAGCGATAGCTACTGGCTGCAACGCATCCTGACCAATCTGGTGAGCAACGCCATCAAGTTTACCTCCCAGGGCGAAGTCAACATCCGCATCGCCCTGACGGACGATGAGCAATACTGGACGCTACAAGTCGCCGATACCGGCCCTGGCATCCCCGAGGAACTCCATGCCACCATCTTCGAACCATTCCAAAAAGGCGATAACACTCGCAGCGGCGCGGGGCTTGGCCTGGCCATTGTGCACGAAGTCATCGAGAAAATGCACGGCCGCATTGAACTGGAAAGCGCTCCTGGCCAGGGCAGCACCTTCACCGTCTACCTTCCCCTACAACCCATCGAGGTGACCTCATGAGCACTCTCCCGCTGGCCCTCATCGTTGAAGATGACCCTCATCAATCCGAAATTTTCTCCCATGCGCTGCAGCAAGCGGGGTATGAAATCCGGGCCTACATGAATGGACAGCAGGCCCTCGACCAGATGGCGGAAACGCCGCCCTATCTCGTCGTCCTCGACCTGCACCTCCCCGACATCACCGGCGACAAAATCCTCCATCGCATGCGCGCCGATAAATCCTTAGCGGAGACCAAAGTCATCCTGGCGACGGCAAACCCCCACATGGCCGAGTCGCTGCGCGAGATCAGCGAGCTGGTGTTGATTAAACCGGTCAGCTTCAGTCAGTTGAAGCAACTGGCCATGCGCCTGCACCCCGAACACCTCCACAGCAGCGAATGAGCGTCATCCGGCCAAAGCGCTATAAAAAGGACGCCGAACACAGTTACACCCTGGGCGTCTTCCCCACGCTTGAACTGCTCACCCACCAGCCGCAACACGCGCTACAGGTGTTCCTCCACCCCCGGGGGATGAAGAATGCCGGGATCGCCAAAATCCAGACGATTTGTGAGGCCAACGGCATCCCCCTCGAAGTTCAGGAAAAGGCCTTCACCCGGCTGGGGGCGCGCGAAAACGACTACGCCGCGGCGATCTTCACAAAAAGCGCAAGCGCTCTCAACCCCACCGCCGATCACCTGGTGCTCATCCATCCAGAGCGACGCGGCAACCTGGGGACGATCATGCGCACCATGCTGGGTTTCGGCCTGAGCGACCTGGCGATCATTCAGCCCGCCGCCGACCCCTTTCACCCGGAGACGGTGCGCGCCTCGATGGGAGCGCTCTTCCAGCTTCGGCTGGCCCGCTTCGATAATTTTGCCGCCTACCATCAGACACACCCTCGCCCGCTGATCCTGTTGATGACCGATGGGGAAACCCCGCTTCCGGAGGTCAACTGGCCGACTCCCGCGGGACTGGTTTTCGGCCCCGAAAGCGCCGGCCTGCCCTCAGAGTACCGGCAATCCGGTCATGCCGTCAGCATTCCGCAAAGCGGGGCGATTGATTCCCTCAACCTGGCGATCGCCGTGGGAGTAACGCTGTATCAACGGCAACTGGCGCGAAGGCGCTGACCCGCGTATAATTGGCCGACGACCGCAGACGACAGACCGCGGTCTATCGTCTGCGGTCCGCCTAAAATCCTACAACCGAGGTTCCCCCCATGGAAGACCTGATCGCCCGCCTCCGCGAGAGCGAGGCAAAAATCCAAAACCTCCTGGTGCGTCTTTGACCTGGCCGGGAGCGAAGCGCAACTCAAAGAACTACAAAAAGAGTCCGAAGACCCGGCGCTGTGGGACAACCCGCAACGCGCCCAGCAAGTCATGCGCCAGCTCGCCCACCTGAACGATGAGGTGGAAGGCTGGCACAAGTTACAGGCGCGCCTGAACGACGCCCTGGAACTGCTCGAACTGGACGACCCCGACCTAGCCGCCGACCTGGAAACCGAGGTCGCGGCGATTGAGCGCGAGGTCGAACAGCGCGAGTTCACCGCCATGCTCTCCGGCGAATACGACCGCGGGAACGCGCTGCTGGCAATCCACGCCGGGGCTGGCGGCACCGACTCGCAAGACTGGGCCGAGATGCTGCTGCGCATGTACCTGCGTTGGGCTGAGCGCCAGGGCTTCGAGACCGAGATCCTCGACACCACCCCCGGCGAAGAGGCCGGCATCAAAAGCGTGACCGTGGCCGTCAACGGGCGCTACGCCTACGGCTACCTGCGCGCCGAAAAAGGCGTGCACCGCCTGGTGCGCATCTCGCCCTTCGACGCCAGCAACCGCCGCCACACCTCCTTCGCCCTGGTGGAGGTGTTGCCGCAGGTGGAGCAGGACGTCGCGATCGAGATCAACCCCAACGACCTGCGGATTGATGTCTTCAAGTCCGCCGGCGCTGGCGGGCAGAACGTGCAAAAGAACGCCACGGCGGTGCGCATCACGCACCTGCCCACAGGCATCGTCGCCACCTGCCAGAACGAGCGCTCACAGGCTCAAAACCGCGAAACAGCCATGAAGGTATTGCGCGCCCGCCTGCTGGCGATCAAAGAGCAGGAAAAAGCCGAGAAGATCAACGAACTGCGCGGTGAATACACCAAAGCCGAATGGGGCAGCCAGATCCGCTCGTACGTTCTCCACCCCTACAAGATGGTCAAAGACCATCGCACCGGCTACGAGGTCGGCAACGCCGAAGCGGTGCTGGACGGCGATCTGAACGGATTCATTCAGGCGTACCTGCGAGCGAACGTCGGGGCGACATAGCCCCAACACCACCACCCCGCCGATTGCCCCTTGACACTCTGTCGCCCTCTCCGTATAATCCAGCCGCTTTATCAGGAAACCTAAGCAGGAGTAAGATCATGGCTGTCCCTAAACAACGCACGTCGAAATCCCGGCGCGACCGCCGTCGCTCGCACGACAAACTGCAAACCAAAAACCTGGTGCAGTGCAGCAATTGCGGCGAAATGCGCCTGTCGCACCGCGTCTGCCCCAACTGCGGGCACTACAAAGGGCGCGAGGTAATTGAAGTCGAAGATTAATCCCCTTCATTGAGCCGTGACCATCGCGGCTCAATGGCGTTATATAGAATAGCCAAACAAGCCGGGCTGATGCCCGGTTTTTTGTTGCCCGAATTCTAACCCGACGGAAGGACAAAATCATGTTCAACGCAAAAACCACCGCCTTGCTATTTCCTGGTCAGGGTTCCCAGGCTATCGGCATGGGGGCCGCGCTGGCCCGCCAATTCACCGCGGCGCAGCAGGTGTTCACCGAAGCGGATGAAATTCTGGGCTTCCCCCTCTCGCGCTTGATGTGGGAAGGCCCGGAGGAAGAACTCAACGACACCAGCAACACCCAACCGGCGCTGCTGGTGCACTCTGTGGCCGTGCTGCGCGTCTTCAACGAACAATTCCAGGGCTTTCAACCCGCCTTCGTCGCCGGGCACTCCCTCGGCGAGCTGACCGCGCTAGTGGCCGCCGGGGCGATGGATTTCATCTCCGCCCTGCGCCTGGTGCAGCGGCGCGGCGAGCTGATGAAGGCCGCGGGAGAGTCCTCCCCCGGCGGCATGGCCGCCATTCTTGGGCTGGATATCCCCACCCTGGAAAGCATTTGCCAGCAGGCCAGCGGCGAGGGGGAACCCATCCAGGTAGCGAACGACAACTGCCCCGGCCAGGTGGTCATCTCCGGCAGCATCACCGCGCTAGAAAGGGCGATGCAGGCTGCCGAAGAGGCCGGCGCCAAAAAGGTCATCCGCCTGGCGGTGAGCATCGCGGCGCACTCCCCGCTGATGGCCCAGGCGCAGGCTGATTTCAATCAGGCTGTGGCCGCAGCCCCGCTGAACGCCCCGCGCATCCCTGTCATCGGCAACGTCAGCGCCGAGCCGCTGACCAGCGTTGAGGCCATCCGCGCCGACCTGCAAGCGCAGCTCACCCGGCGCGTCCGCTGGACGGAGAGCATCCAGTACATGCGCCAGCAAGGCGTAGACACCTTCATCGAGTTGGGCAGCGGCGACGTGCTCACAAAACTGGTCAAGCGGATCGACCGCAAAACCAGGCGCCTGAACGCCGGCGAACCGGAAGATTTCGAGAAACTTCAATCCGCAGCCGCGGCATAGCGAGTGCGGTATAATATCGCATGGCAAGGAGAGCCATCTTGGATACAACGAACTTTACCTTCACCAACCGCGTCGCTCTGGTCACCGGCGGCTCGCGTGGCATCGGCCGTGCTGCCGCAGAACTGTTCGCCAACGCTGGCGCCAGCGTGATCATCGTCAGCCGCGGTCAGGAACAGGCCGAGCAAACCGCCAACGAGATCGCCACCGCCAGCGGACAGAAGGTGATCGCCTACCCCCTGGACGTGGCCGACTTCGAACAGACGCAGGCGCTGGGCAAATTTGTCAAAGCGGAATTCGGCCGCCTGGACATCCTGGTCAACAACGCCGGGATCACCCGCGACGAACTGCTCATGCGCATGAGCGAGCAGGACTGGGACGAGGTCATCAACATCAACCTGAAAGGCGCCTGGAACTGTTCCAAAGCTTTCATCCGCATGATGATGAAGGCGCGCTATGGGCGCATCATCAACGTCACATCGGTCTCTGGCCAGGCCGGGCAGATGGGCCAGACCAACTACTCCGCCGCCAAAGCCGGGATGATCGGCCTGACCAAAGCGCTGGCGCGCGAAGTAGCCTCGCGCGGCGTGACTGTCAACGCCGTGGCTCCCGGTTACATCCCCACCAAGCTGACCGCCGACCTGCCGCAAGAGCTGATCGATCAGATTCTCAGCGCCACCCCCATGGGGCGCATGGGAACACCCGAGGAAGTGGCCTTCGCCATCGCTTTCCTGGCCTCCGAAGGGGCTTCCTACATCACCGGGCAGGTCATCGGCGTAGATGGCGGCATGGTGATGATGTAATTCCACCAACCAATAGAGGATCTATGGACACAACCACCCGCCCCCCCGGTAAAACCACCGTCGCCACCGGCGTGCTGTTAAGCATCGCCCGGCTGACCACTTTACAGGTCCCCGGCGTCAGCCGGATGGGTCGCGTGCCGCACAACGTCGCTCGCCTGTTCCGCCGCAGCGACGCCAATCAGGGCGTGGTCGTCCAGATCGAAGACGGCCGCATTTTCGCCGACCTGTATGTGGTGCTCAAGAACGACATCAATATCCGCGAGGTCAGCCGTCAGATTCAGCGCGAGGTCAAGCGCGCTTTCTCGGAGATGGTTGGCATGGAAGTTGGCCGCATCAACGTGCACATCGAGGATATCGACTACCCTCTCAACGGCGAGGACACCGCCCCAGACAAGGCGATTGTATGAAACCACGCACGCGCGCCCGAGGCACGGCCCTTCAAATCCTGTACGAAGTGGATCTGGTCGGTCACCCCCTCGGGGAGGTGCTTCAAAACCGGTTGCGAGAAGCCGACCTTGAAAGCCGCCTGGTCGCGTTTGTCACCGAAATTGTGCGCGGCGTGTGGCCCATCCACGAAAAACTGGACGCCTTCATCGCCGAACACGCCCCCGAATGGCCTGTGGACCAGGTCGCCATCATCGATCGCAACATCCTGCGCATTGCCCTGTGGGAATTCGCCATCAGCCACGATACCCCCATCAAAGTGGCGATCAACGAAGCGGTAGAACTCGCCAAGGCTTACGGCTCCGAGAGCAGTTCGCGCTTCGTCAACGGTGTGCTGGGCAGCCTGGCAGAACGCCAAAACGAACTCCGTCAGGCGCTGGGTGCGCTGGCGGTCTCGAAAGACGAATGAGCTATGAGTTTTCTAGGTATTGGCCCCCTCGAACTTGCTTTCATCCTGATCTTCGCGCTCATCATCTTCGGCCCGGAAGACCTGGTGAAAGCCGGCCGGTCGGTCGGTCGCATGTTGAACAAGCTGGTGCGCTCCTCGGAATGGCGCACCCTGCAAAACGCCACCCGTGAGATCTCCACCCTGCCAAACAAGTTAATGCGGGAAGCCAACCTGGAGGAGATCGCTCAAGAGATTGGCTCGATCGGCCACCCCATCGCCAAGCCGCCCGCCGCAGGCG
>WFTY01000329.1 GCA_015485245.1 Anaerolineales bacterium
ATCAAAGGGGACATCCAGGTCGGTGACGATGGTCGCCAGCTTGCGGCTCAGGTAAGCCATCTCGCGATCCTGCATCAGCTTGTTGCGCAGGCCGGGCTTCAGTTCGTCGAGATGAGCGTAAATCGCGTCCAGGTCGCCATAGCGTTGCAACAACATCACAGCCGTTTTCTTGCCCACGCCGCGCACTCCGGGGATGTTATCGGAAGGATCGCCCATCAACGCCTTGTAGTCCACCACCTGGGAGGGACGCACCCCCAGGGCAGCTTCCACATCGGGGGGACGATAATCCCTGGCATCCGAAAGCGTGCGCCCCGGCAGGTTGACGATCACGCGCTCGTCGACCAGTTGCAACAAATCGCGGTCGCCGGTGTAAATCTTCACCCCCAGGCCCTGCGCGGCGGTGCGCCGCGCCACGCTGCCCAGCACATCATCGGCCTCATATCCCTCCATCTCCAGGCGGGGGATGTGCAAAGCATCAACAAGCTGGCGAATGCGCTCAATCTGCGGCCGCAAGTCCTCGGGCATCTTGGCGCGCGTGGCTTTGTACTCAGGATACAGCTCATCACGGAAAGTTTTGCCCGTATCAAAGACCACGGCCAGGAAGTCGGGATCCTCTTGCTCAAGGATGCGCAACAACACGCTGGTGAATCCATACACGCCAGCGGTGGGTTCACCCCGGCTGGTCATCCAACGGCTAGCCGCCTGGCCGCGCGTCAGCGCGTAGAAGGCGCGGTAAGCCAGCGCATGGCCATCGATGAGAGATAAAATGGGCGGCATTGTTCCTGTATCGTCAATCACCCGGTGGAATGGCGCGCGGCTGAGGTTTCACTCCACTCCCTGACGGGCGCGCACATTATCGATAAACTCTTGAACCATCTGACGGGTAAAGGGGTCGCGGCCGTTGACGATCAAATACCCCGAAGCCCAAAATTCACCCGAGGGATTATCTCGCTCCAGGCGAGGGAACTCTTCGAAAACACGCCGCGAGGTCTCCAGGCGCAGATTGTACACCATCATCCCCGGCGAAGTGTTCGGAGGAACAACGGCGATCCAATGCAAATAATTGGGACGCACGGCAAGGTGCTCCAGGCGCCAGCCAAAAGCCAGGCTGAGTTGCTGCACCCATTCAGCCAGACGATCAGCCAGGTCGCCCACCAGATGGTGCTGCGGCAAGCGCGGCAGCAGCACGCAAGCGTAGGTCAGGTTGTGGAGAGTAAGGGTATCCGGCTCGGGGGCAAGCTGATCGCGCGACTCGGCGTTGTCTTCCGCTTTGGCAGCGAGGTCAGTCGATCTCTCTTGAGCGCCATCCGTTACGACCACCGTCGGGCGCGTGTCGGCATCCGGGCTGACTTCCGCTGTCTGCAACGGTTCACCATCCAGGAAGTGATCTTCCTCTGGCCGGGGACGCGTGTCGGCCTCGGGTTCCACCGCCGAAACCTCAACGTCAACGTGAGGCGCGCTCTCCCCCACCGACGCCTCGGGGGCAGGAATCTCCAACGATTTGAGTAAATCTTCCAAAAAGGCCTGCCGTCCCTCGGCATAAGCACCCTGATCCGGACGCCAATCGGAGGGGATAGCGACATCATCTGTTGGCAATTCTGCGGGCAACGCAGCATCTCCCAACGGAGCAGTTTCAGCCACCACGGCGTCGTCCCCCTCTTTCGGGGGTTGGGAAAGTTTACGCGCCAGTACGCCAGCGCGCGTGCGCATTTCCGAGAAGGGCATTTCGGTTTCAAACGCCAGCGCCAGTACGTAGTCGCCCCCTAGGCTGGTGGCGTAAAGCATGTATTCGCTGTTGGTTGATTCCAGGCGGATGAAGCGCGCCAGGTCGCTGCCACCATCATGCGCCCAATAATGCGCCAGGGCGCGCGCCAGTTCCTCCATCGCCGGCTGGGAAAGCTGACCGGCATACGCCCAGGTCTGGCTGCCGCGGGTAATCAGCGCGGCGTGCGCCGCTGACTCCAGCGAAAGCCGGGTGAGGTGTTGCGCCACCCGGTTGACATCCTGCAACCAGTCTGGTGCCGGGGCTGGGGTAACAGATTTCCGGGTCACCGCCGAGAGGAACGCCCCCGATTCCCCCAACGCTTCACTGGAAGCGGTGCGAGCGATCAGGTCACCCGAGACGGCATCCAGGGTATCCAACAGATTGGGGAGATAGAAAGGCAAGGAGAGCCAGGCGTCAACCAGGCCCTGAAAGGCAGGATCGTCCTGATCGGCCGGTTGGGCAGGCATCGCCACCACACGCACCTCAGCCGCGGCGCGCAGTTCAGCGATAAACGCTGGCGCGGCCTTCACCGCGCCAAGATCCACAAGCACCAGATCGTACTGCGTCGCTGCGACGCGCTCCAACGCCTGATCGCGCTCATAAACAAGGTCGGCGCGATAACGCCCGGTTTCACCCAGGGCCTGTTTTATCAACTCCCCCAAACTGCGAATCGAGGTAACGATCAGCACTTGGACGGGCATGGTATGAGTGTATCACGGGGTTGGACACGGTGCAAGCCGGGCTGCAACCTCGCGCGCCTGTCCAGGGGGATTGCCTAACCCGCCATCAAGGCCCTGACCAGCCCCATGAATTCCTGCCACTCCTCTTCAAAAAAGTGAACGGTGACGTTGTTCAACTCCAGATGATAGGTGGTCTCGCCGTCCGGTTCTTCCGCCAGCCAGGCGACGTAGTTTTGCGTCTCGGCGATGGTTTTGGTCTTGGGTTCAGGAACCTCTGTCATCTCAGTTTACTCCTCAAAGCATCAGGGATCAGGGGGGCGGGAGCACGTACCACGGGCTGACAAAGCCGCCGTTGAGGCGAACTTCGAAGTGGACGTGCGGCCCGGTAGAGTTGCCCGAACTGCCGCCCAAGGCGATCAACTGCCCCTGGCGCACGCTCTGCCCACAGGAAACCACCACGCTGCTATTGTGTGCATACAAAGTCTGATAACCATTGCCGTGATCGATAGCAACCGTGTAACCATAACCGCCGGAGGCCCAGCCAGCGAAGACGATCACACCGCTATCCGAGGCGACAACCGGGTCACCATACCCTAATCCAATATCAATGGCTAAGTGTCCCGACCAGTAATCGTTCCCCGAAAGGGTGTGGTTGCCCGTCGGCCAGATGAACGCGCCGCTGCCGTATAATCCGTCCGCCGCGCCGGGGCACGCGCCACCACCGTACAAGCCGGTAGAAACGCCGGCCGAGCCTCGCGCGGGGACCGGTACAATCCATTGTTGGAACTCACGCTGCCCCCCAGGGATCATCACCCAGGCATCTGGCTTAACCTGAGGGTCGGTCAGGTCAAAACGATTGCCCGTCCAATTGAGGATATCGTCCACGTCGGCATTAAAAGAATCCGCCACGGATTCGAGCGTATCACCTTCCTGCCACTGATAATACACGCCATCCACTGGCGGGATGCGCAACACCATACCTGGCGAAAGCGAGTGAGGATCATCTTGCAGCACATCATAATTGGCCCACAAGACGGTTTCGGGTTCAACACCAAATTCGGCCGCGATGCCAAAAACTGAATCGCCCTGTTTGACGGTGTATTCCACCGCCTGATAGCGCGGGCGCTGCGGGATCTCGGTTTTAAGCATGGGGCGGCGGTGCAAACCATCCGCCATGGCAGAAGTGGCCAGAGCCGGCATCGCCGAGGGCAAAGCTGGCGCCGCCACCGGCGTGCTTGTAAGGCGAGGTCCCTGAGAACTCCCCGCAGCGGAAACCCCCTGCGGGCGCATGCGATTCCAACCCAGAAAGGCGGCAAACACCGCCAGCCCCAACGCGGCAGCCCAACTCAGCCAATACAACCAGCGCTTCATACCAATATACCCGCAATCACAAAAGGGGAAAAGAGTTATTCATTCAAGGTCATCAAG
>WFTY01000330.1 GCA_015485245.1 Anaerolineales bacterium
GGGCAGGATTCCGCTGCGGTGGACCTCCACCACCTGGCGCGCGCTTTCGGGATCGAGGCCATCCAGCCCGGTGATAAAGTCCTCCGTCCAGACATCCCCCAGATACCGTTGACCAAGGAAGCGCAGCCCGGCGGCCCGGAAAACCGCGGCCAGGTCGTCGGCGGGGATCTCTTTGCCAAAAGGCCAGTTTCCTGCCGCCGAGTGCCGCACCCGCCACAACCAGTACCAGTAATTGCGCCGGTTGGGGAGCAAGGCGAGAACGTAGCGGCGGCTACGTCCGGCCATACCGCGCAGCAAAGCAATCTGCTCATCGGGGTTGTAATGCTCCAGCACCCCGGCGTTAAAGACCAGGTCGTAGCGCGGCTGGCCAGGGGTAAAAACATCTTCAAGGAGGAATTCGGCCGGCAAACCAGCCTGCTCAAAGCGGCGGCGCGCCTGTTTCAACGCGTTCTCGGCGAAATCAAGCAACGTCACCCGGTAACGACCGGTAGTCGCCAACGCCAGACTTTGCTCGCCCGCGCCGCAACCGGCTTCAAGGACGCGCCCGCCTTCGGGGAGCATAGAGTCCACCAGGGCAACAAATTCAGCGTGGAACTGGCGCGCCGTCTCGCTCTCGACGACATCCTGCGCCGAGGCGTAGTAGCGTTCCCATTTGAGGCGTTCGGTCTCGCGGGACAATGTTGCTGTGATACAGAGTCTCTAAATTTACCGCAGAGTTCGCGGAGAACGCGGAGACAAACCATTACACAAAAAACTCTGCGCTCTTTGCGCTCTCCGCGGTTAATGCCGCCGGATGGCTCAGGTGACAGTCACTTTGGAAGTGACTGTCACCTGCACGTCACCTGGCTTTCGCGGCCAATCTGCGTCTCTTCCACCGAATCAGCGGGGCGAGCAGGCGGCGGGCGTAGTAGCGAAGGTAAATCCAGGCAAATATCCCGCCCCCGTCGCGGCGATGGATGCGCAGCATCTCCGGCCAGCAGCGCTCATCAGCGGCGATGGTCTTGGCATCGTCATGCAGGCGGAAGTTGGCCCACACATGGCCGGGGAAATAACGAATCTCGGTAATGCGCGCCAGCCGCACCCACAGGTCATAATCCATGGCAAAATAAAACGTTGGGTCTAACGGCCCCACCCGATGCCAGAGCTCTGCCCGCCAGAAGGCCGCCTGCTGCGGAATATACACCCCGCCGCGGCGCAGACGGCGATAACTGGTTTGTTGGGCGTTAAAGCGGCCGATCACTCGCCCTTCGGCGTCAATGAAATTCGCATCGCCATACACCAGGCCAACCTCAGGGTGCGCCTGCAAATAAGCCACCGCCTCGGCGACCGCTCCAGGGTTATAGGTGTCGTCCGAGTTCAGCCAGGCGAAAACTTCCCCCCGGGCGCGGGCAAAACCCTTGTTAATGGCATCCGTCTGTCCGCGGTCGGGTTCGGAAACCCACCAGGCCAACCTATCGGCGTACTTCTGGATGATCTCCACGCTGCCATCCGTCGAGCCGCCATCCACGATGGCGTACTCGATGCGCGGGTAATCCTGCGCCAGCACCGAGCGGATGGTCGCTTCCAGATAGCGCGCCTGGTTGTACGAGGGCGTGACGATGGAAACAAGGGGAAAATCCTTTTGCGCGCGCGCCATGGGCGTCATTCACCTCTCCGCGTGACACGGCGATACCACCGCCCCACCGCGCCCAATCCAAACGTCCCCGCCAGGGCGTAGAGCACCCGCTTCCAATCCTCCAGCACCACGATAGGGGAAAACCCAAAAGCGCGGGCATACGCCCGCACCCCGGCGCCATAGCGCCCGGCCTCGACCTGATAGTAAGCATCCAGCCGGTGCGCTCCGGCTAAGATGTCGCGGCGGTGAGCGACGAAAGCATCCCGCAGAGCAGGTTCGTCCTGCATCCAGTTTACCAGGCGAAAGGCTTCCTCGCCAAAACGCTCCGCCTGGGCAAGGTTCTTGGCTGCGGCGTGATAGCGGGCGCGCGCCAGCGTGCGCGGCAGATAACGCAGCGGCCAGCACGCCGCAATCCGCAGCCAGAGATGATGATCGAGCAGAAAGTGGAAGTTCGTATCCAGTTCCCCAGCGGATTCCAGCGCCTCCCGCCGCATAAACACTCCCGGTTGACTGATGATGCGAAAAGTCATCAGATCGCAGAGCGCATAAGGCGCAAAGGTCTGGCGGTAAATCGGCCGGCCTGTTTCATCCACCGAAAGCACATCACCATACAGTAGTCCGGCGTCGGGCGCGCTCCGCAAGGCGTCCACCGCAGCAGCGACCGCTCCGGGGGCATAGACATCATCCGAATTCAGCCAGGCGAGGATCTCTCCACGAGCGCGGGCAAAACCCTTGTTGATTGCCTCCGCCTGCCCCGCATCCGGCTCGGAGACCCACCAGGCTAATTGGTCAGCGTATTTCTCGATGACCTCCACGCTGCCATCCGTTGAGCCGCCATCGACAACGATGTACTCGATGTTGGAGTAATCTTGCTCCAGCACCGAGCGAATAGTCGCTTCCAGATAACGTGCCTGGTTGTACGAGGGGGTAATGATGGAGACAAGAGGAAGCATAGGCTCAAGGGTTTGGGTGCTGCAGGTCGAAAATCAGGTAGCCGTCGCCCTCGGCGATCACCGGAAAATTATCGTACAAATACGCCTTCAACGCAGGATCATCAGCCAGCACATCGAGGCGGGTGACGACAAAGTAATCAAATTGAGCAATGGATTCAAACGCCCGCTGCATCACGGCTGCTTTATCCTCCCCAGCCAGGGCGCGCAAGTTGAGGTCATCCGGCGTCAGCCAGGGCTGATTGGGCGTCCAGCCGAAATACGAGAGCGGAAAACCGTAATTCTGGGCCAACGAGAGCACCCGCGCCCCGGAGGGGATCTGTTCCCCCAGGCTCTCCCAATAAACCGCTTCGCCGCGGTAATCCCGGCGCGCCAGGTTGACGCGCACATCCCAAGCTTTGAACATCGCCCCGCCAAAGAGCAGCGTAACCACCAGCCAGCGCGTCCATGCTCCCGGCTGAAGGCGCGCCAACAAGGCCTCAGCGGCGACTCCCAGGCCAATCGCGACCATCAAGATCAGCGGCAACTGATAGTAATCGTGGGTCAGCGTGTGGTAAGGGAAGGTCAGGCTATACGCCGCGTACCCCAGCCACAGGCCAAGCAACATCCCGCGAACCTCACGCCGCTTCGTCAGGCCGAGGGCCAGCAAGGCAGCCAGCAAGGCGCCAAAACCGGCCAGGTTGGTCGCCATCTCTTGCCAGCGGATATAAAAAGCCGGGTCGCGCCACAACTCAGGGAAAAAGCGGTAATTCAACTGCCGCTGCAAAAACCCGGCGATCCACAGCCCATAGACATAGAACATCGCCACCGGCAGCAGGCTCAAAACGCCAAGCGCCCACACCTGGCGGTCGCGCAGCGCTTTGCGCAACCCATCGCCCGCCAGAATCATGCCAACCAGCGCACCGCCGAGGAAGAAAACGGCCACGCTCTTGACATAGATCGCCAGTCCAACCAACAACCCCGCCAGCAACGCCGCTTGCAAAGTGCGCAACCGTCGCCAGCGCACCGTCGCCCACAGCGCCCAGGCAATCAGGCAAACCATCAAGGGGTCAGGTTGAAAGGTGCGCGAGGCGTAGATGGCATAGGGTACAAAGAGCAGGTAAAACATCGCTACCACCCCGCCATCGGGCGCGCCCAGTTCGCGGCTCAACAGCAACACCGCCAGGCCAGCAGCCACCCAAAAGATAGCCGAAAGCAGCCGCGGAATCCACAGATGCTCCCCTCCCACCAGGCGATACCCCCAGGCTGCCAGGCGCTCCATCACCTGCGGCTCAATGATCGGTTCCTGCCGCCAGGATGCCAGCGCGGCGGCGCGGCGCTCCGGAGGGACATTGTCTAACGTCTCGTAGTACATTCCGCGGGCGACAATGGCCGCGTGCAACTGCCGGGTGGGATGAAAATCCAACGGCAGATCGGTGATATCGTAAGCGCGGATGCCCAGGCCCAGTAACAGACCAAGCGTCACCAGCGCGAGATACCAGCGGGGGGAGAAGAAGCGAAGTTTGCTCGGGTTCATGTTTGCAAGGGCGTTGAGTGGGAGATCAGGTAACCGGGTAACTGGGTGATTGGGTGACTTGTGACCTGTCACCCAGACACCTTGCTATCTTGTATCCTATCACCAAACAACGAATCATACCCAACCTTCGGAAAAACCTGTAACTTCCCCCCAATGGTGGCATCCACCACGCGGCGGCCGGCGCGCTCGTACACCCGTCGTGCCATCCAATACGCCCGCTCTGAGGCATCCAGATCGGGCAACTGCCAGCGAAAACCCGGGCCGAAATATCGCGGGTCGAAGTGGTTGGGATCATCCCCCTCGGAGACCACGGTCGTGTTGGCCTCTCCCTTACTGGTGAAGCTATGGTCCACGCCGATGAGGATGACCTCCTCGAAGCCCATGTGGAAGGCCAGTTGCAGGCAGACGTAGGTCACCGTGGCGCCTTCCCACAGGCGAAAGCGGGCGTCGCGGGCGAAGGTGGGGGCGTCGTAAGTGGTATACAAGTAAATGGGTAATTGGGCATTGGGTAACGTGGCAGGAAAGAAGCGACGGGCGCGCCAGGAGAAAAAGCGGGGCATATCCAGGTCGAGGAAATCATCCACACACTGCTCGATCACCAGGTCGTTGACCGAAACCAGGAACGATGTCTGGAATCCCCACCTCTCGAAGGCCAGGTAGACGCGGTTCATACCGAAGGTAAACTCGTCCCGCAGTTTGCTCACGTCCGTGCGGCGCAGGCTGGGCCCGTTGCCAATGACAAAGCAGCGTTCGCCGCGGTATCTGTCCTTCAGCGCGGACAATTGACGGATGCTCTCCCGCCGCCAGGGATGCAGGTACGCGCCCGGCAGTTCGGGGAGGTGCCGGGCGAGGGCGTAGGCAGAGCGAGCGGGGTTCAACAGCGGGGAAGGGATCAAGCGCTTGAAAGTTGATTTCATGGCTACTGGGTTACCGGATAACTGGGCGACTTGTCGCCCAATCACATTATCGCCTTACTCCGTACTGAGCCGCGCCGTGGCGCCGCCATCCACCACCAGAGCCTGTCCGGTCATAAAGGAGGATTGTTCGCCATCGGCCAGGAAGTAAATCGCCGCGGCGATCTCCTCGGGGCGGCCAACGCGTCCATTGACGGTCTTGCGCGCCAGGTTCTCCAACCGCTGGTGAATGTCACCATCCCCCACATGACCGCGACCCAGGCCGGCGCGCAGCATGGGCGTATCCACCGCTCCGGGCAACACCGCGTTGACACGGATTTCATCGACAGCGAACTCAATCGCCATCGCGCGCGTCAGCGCCAACAATCCACCTTTACTGGCAGCGTAAGCCGCAATGTTCGCCGAGGTTTGAATGGCGTGTACCGAGGAAACATTGACCACCGCTCCGCCGCCCTCCGCCTTAAGCAGCGGGTGCGCCAGCTTGACGCCCAGAAAAACCGAACGCAGGTTAGCCGCCATAATCGCGTCCCACTCTTCAACGGTGGTCTTCAACAATGGTTTAGCAATCTGCATGGCCGCGTTGTTGACCAGCGCGTCCAGGCCGGGCGCGAAAGCGCTGACGCGCTCAAAAAGGGCCTCCAACACCTCGGGGCGGGAAACATCCGCCTGAATGAACAAACCCTCCGCAGGAAAGTCACCTCCAAACGGCTGTCGATCCACCCCAACCACGCGCCAGCCACGGGAGGCGAACCTTTCCACCGTCGCGCGGCCGATTCCCCCTGCCGCGCCGGTGATCAAAACACATCGCTTCTTTCGGGTCGTTTCTGCCGTCATCGCTCTCACTCTCTCAAGAATGTGAATTATAATAAGCGCACTTAACTGTCTGACCGTGCCGGTAGCCTTTCGCTTTTGACAACACAACGCATGAACGACGATCCGTATCCTGGTTCCAGACCCAAACGACCAAACCGCTGACCCCTCTCACCGCGTCTCCTGCGGACGGATGAGGAAGTGGGGTTACGCATCATCCAAACAGGAGGCGCGCATCATGACGATACAAAACATCGACCACATTTTGGATTTAGTTCAGGACGCCCTGGAACAGGATAACATCGACCAGGCGATTCGCTTTCTTTCCACCTTGCGATCTCCGGATCAGGCCGACATCTTTGAAGAGCTGGAAGAAGCTGAACAGGCAGCGCTGCTACAACGCCTGACACCGCAGGTATCCGCCGACATCCTCGAGGAAATGGAAGACGAGGAGGCCGCCGAGCTGGCCGCCGCCCTACCTCTGGATCGACTGGCACGCATCGTTGACGAAATGGAACCCGACGAGGCTGCCGACCTGCTGGGCGACGTCTCGCCCGACAAAGCCCGTCATCTACTGGCCCGCCTGGAAGATGCCGCCGAGATCCGCCCCCTGCTGATCCACCCTGATGACAGCGCCGGCGGCCTGATGACATCGGAATTCCTGGTGCTGCTGGAGGATATGACCTGCGCTGAGGCGTTGACCACCATCCGCCAGTGGGACCCGGAACAGGATGACATCTCTTACTTTTTCGTGGTCGATGACGAGCACCACCTGCGTGGTGTGGTCAGCTTGTTGCGCCTGGTCTCATGCAGCCCGACGGTGCGGGTGAGCACCATCATGGATCGAGATGTGATCTCCATCCGCGCCGGGGCCGATCAGGAAGATGCCGCCCGCCTGATGACGCGCTATGATCTGCTGGCGCTACCGGTGGTGAACGCCGAAAACGTGATCGTAGGCGTGATCACCGTGGACGACGTGATGGAGGTCCTGGAAGACGAGGCCACCGAAGACATCCAGCGCCTGGGCGGCGCCGAACCGCTCGACCAGCCCTACCTGCTGACTTCCGCCTGGCAGTTATTCAAGAAGCGCATCGGTTGGTTAATGCTGCTCTTCGTCACTGGCAGCCTGACAGGCACGGTATTACGCATCTTCGAAGAAGATCTCTCGCGCGTGGTTGCTTTGTCCATTTTCATCCCCTTGCTGATCGGCACGGGGGGCAACGCCGGTTCTCAAACGACCAACACCATCATTCGCGCCCTGGCGGTCGGCGATATTGACTTACGAGACGCATTCAAAACCCTGTGGCACGAGATGCGCGTCGGCGTGCTGATCGGCATCGGCATGGGGACGTTCGGCTACCTGCGCGCGATCTTGTGGGATGTATCCCCCGAAGTTGCGGTGGCCGTGGCGATCGCCATCCTTGCCGTTGTAGTGTGGGCCACCAGCATGGGCTCCATCTTGCCGCTGATCGCCACCGCGCTGAAGATCGACCCCACGGTGGTCTCCGGCCCAGTGATGAGCACGCTGGTAGACGCCACCGGATTATTCATCTACTTCACCATTGCCCGGATGATCGTGCTGAACGGGGTATAAATTCTCACACAGGGACACGGGGGTTGCCTGTTATCTCATTCGCGGCTTCGCAAAGCGTAACTGTTCAGTCGGCGATGGGAAAAATCCACAAAGGGCACAAAGGCACACGAAAAAAGTGGAACAAGGCTCTGCTTTGTCCGGACAAGGCAGAGCCTTGTCCTACACGATGCTGCCGATCGCCGGGGCTGAACAGTTACCGCAATTCCCCAAATTTCTCTGTGTTCCCTGTGTCCCCGTGTGTGATTCCCAGCCCATCCAGCAAGTTTCGGATGGTATTCCAATGGACGCGCTCCCACGCCGCCGGGCTGGAGTTGGCGTTGTGCGGGGCGAGCATCACGTCCTCCATCTTCAGCAGAGGGCTGTCGGCGGGCAGCGGCTCTACCTCGAAGACATCCAGCGCCGCGCCGCCAAGGTGACCGGAACGCAACGCGTCAATCAGCGCGGGCTCATCCACAATCGGGCCGCGGGCGGTGTTGATCAGCACCGCGCCGGGCTTGACCTTCGCCAGCGCATCGGCGTTGATCAGATGATAACTGGTGGGGTTCAAATCAGCGTTGACCGAGATGAAATCGGCCTGCGCCAGCAGTTCCTCCAGCGGAACCATACGGATGCCGCTCTCGGCGAGGAAAACGTGGTCAATCTCCACGATGTCGTTGCCCAACACGGCCATGCCGAAGGCACGGGCGCGGCGCGCCACCGCCTTGCCGATGTTGCCCACGCCGATCACGCCCAGCGTGCACTCGCTCAAACTGCGTCCCGGAATCTTCTGCCACTCGCCGCGCTTCATAGCCGCGTCCATCCACGGCTGACGGCGGGCGAAGGCCAGGATGTAGCCCATCACCGTGTCGGCTACCGGCAGGGTGAAGGCGTTGGGCGTGTTGCCGATTTTGACGCCAAAGCGGGCGCAGGCTTCTTTGTCGATTGAATCGATCCCCGTCCCCCATTTGGAGATCACCTTCAACCTCGGCGCGCAGGCTTCAATGACGCGTGCCGTGTAGCGGTCGTCGCCGCAGATCGTGCCGTCGAATTGCCCGGCATAGCGCAGCAGGTCTTCCTCTTCCATGCGCTCTTCCACTTTAGGAACGATGACTTCCAGGCCGTACCCTTCCAGCACAGGGCGGAAGCGGTCGAGGAAGGGGATCATGTAAGGGGCGGTGAGGAGGATGGTTGGTTGGTTCATTGGGTGATGGAGTGACGTGGCAATTGGGTAATTGGGTGACAGGGTAACGAGTACCTGTCGACCTTGTTCCCCAGTCACCTGGTTACCTTGTCACTTTGTTACCTTTCTACTCATCAAAAATTCCACAATCTCAAAATCCAGCTCTTCGTCGATATCCCAGGCTTCGGCGGGGTCGATCTCGAACATCAGCGGGCGCTCGCCGAGGCGGTTGCGGCGCGCCAGCAAGGTTTCGCGGGTGAACAGGTAAAGGCAAGAGTTTTCCTCGTACACCGGCGGCAAGTCCTGGGTTTGCAACAAAATGGCCGGGTTGTGGTTGATGGCGCGCCCCAACTGATCGTAGAGACGGGTTTGCAGGCGGGTGACGCCGAAGAGCGAATCGCGCCCC
>WFTY01000331.1 GCA_015485245.1 Anaerolineales bacterium
GAGTATACAGGATGAATGCCTTTCGCCAACGGCTCCATCGTTTCTTTTTCCCCCCTGCGGGTGTGCGACGCTGGGAGCGCATCCTGCCTTACGCCGTCATGGGAATGCTCTCCCTGCTCGTCTTCATCTCGGGCGCGTACGTCTGGGATTACACTAACTCGCCAGATTTTTGCGGCACCACCTGCCACACCATGCCGCCCGAATACACCGCCTATCTCTCCTCGCCCCACGCCCGCGTGGACTGTGTGGACTGTCACATCGGAAAAGGTTTCATCACCACAAAAATCACCCGCAAAGCCGGGGACGCCAAACACATTCTCTTTCTGGCGTTCCGAAAATACGAGTTTCCAATCGAAGCGCGCGACATGCGACCGGCGCGCGAATCCTGCGAGTTGTGCCACTTTCCCGAAAAGTTCTCCGACGACAGCCTCCGAGAGATCAAACATTATGGCAACGACAAAGAAAACACGCCCGTCTCCGTCTACCTGGTGATGAAAACTGGCGGCGGTTCAAAACGCCTTGGGCTGGGACGCGGTATCCACTGGCACATCGAAAACCCGGTTTACTATCTCCCCCTGGACAAACAGGAACAACAAATCCCCTATGTCCGCGTGGTCAACGAAGATGGCAGCTACACCGAATATATGGATGTAGAAGCCGACATCGACCCGGCGCAGATCGATGAAAGCGCTCTCAAACCGATAGATTGCATCACCTGCCACAACCGTATCACCCACCTGATCTATCCGCCCGAGGACGTCGTCGACCGGCTGATCAGCCGGGGACAAATCTCAGCCGCGATCCCGGAGATTCGCAAAAAGAGCGTGGAAATGTTCTATCGCCCGTTTAAGACCATCGCCATGGCCCTCAACGCCATCGCTGGTCTGGATGGATACTATCGGGATTATTACCCCGAGTTCTACGCCGAAAACCGTGAGAGCATCCAGCAGGCGATCCAGGCGCTCCAGGAAGCCTATTCGCAAAGCGTCTTTCCTGAGCAAAAGGCCGATTGGAACGCCCACCCCAACAACATCGGGCACGAATTCTCGCCCGGTTGTTTCCGCTGCCACGATGGCAAACACCTCAACTCCGACCAGGAAGCCATCCGCCTGGAGTGCAACCTGTGCCACTCGATTCCAGTAGTCGCTCGCAGCGGGGATTTCGTCAGCCGCATCGAAATCAGCCGCGGCCCGGAGCCGGAAAGCCACCTTTCTCCCAACTGGATCAGCCTGCATCACGACGCCTTCGACCCCACCTGCGCATCCTGCCACACTACTGAAGACCCAGGCGGGGTGAGCGACACATCTTTCTGTTCCAACAGCGCCTGCCACGGAAATGTGTGGGAGTACGCGGGCTTTGACGCCCCTGCCTTGCGCGAGATCATCCAGGCCCAACTACCCGCCATCGCCCCCACGGCGGAGGTTCCCACGGGCGGGCCGCTGACCTACGCGGACACCATTGGCCCAATCTTCGTAGCGCGCTGCGGCCACTGCCACGGCGACACCGCCCTTCAGGGCCTGAAGTTGACCGCATACGATACCGCTCTGGCTGGCGGCGCCAGCGGGCCGGCGATCATCCCCGGCGATCCGGAGAACAGCCTGCTGATCCAAAAACAAAGCGGCGATCAACCTCACTTCGGGCAACTCTCCGCCGAGGAACTCAGTCTGGTGCGGGCGTGGATCGAGACCGGCGCGCCATAGCACCCCAACAAAAACAGGGCGCGAACATCTGGCTTCGCGCCCTGTTTTGTTTATTCGCTGTCAACCCGATCAGGCGCTGGCGCTTTCCGGCAACCAGCAGCACAACACCAGGTCGCGCGCCGCTTTGACCTCATCCAGGCGACCGAAGGGCGTGTTGTGAGGGGCAGTCTTCAACACCTCAGGTTGTGTGTGCGCTTCTTCAGCAATTTGCAACAAGGCTTCGACAAAGGCGTCGAGCGTTTCCTTGCTCTCGGTCTCCGTCGGCTCAATCATCAAGGCCTCGTGCACGATCAACGGGAAGTAATTCGTGGGGGGATGGAAGCCAAAGTCCATCAGGCGCTTAGAGATATCCAACGCGTGGACGTCTGGCACGTCTTCCCAGCGCCCTTCCATAACGAACTCGTGCATGCAGATGCGATCATAAGGGATGTGATAGGCATCGCGCAGCCGCGCCTGGAGGTAATTGGCGTTAAGCACAGCGTGCTCCGATGCCGCTCGCAATCCCTCTTCCCCCAACATGAGCATATAGGTAAACGCGCGCACGATCACGCCGAAGTGTCCGTGGAAAGCCTTGACACGCCCGATACTTTGCTCCGGGTTCACCAGGCCATACAGAGGAGGTTCTTCGCCCGCGGCTTCTTCCACAACCGCGGCGATGGGGCCGGGCAGGAAAGGCGCCAGCTTGGCCGTCACCCCTACCGGGCCAGAGCCAGGCCCGCCGCCGCCATGGGGCGTGGAGAAGGTCTTGTGCAGGTTGAAGTGCATCACGTCGATGCCGTAATCCGCCGGGCGGGCGATACCCATCAGCGCGTTCAGGTTGGCGCCATCTCCATAGACCAGTCCGCCAGCCTGATGCACCAACTGACAGACCTCGGTGAGGTTTTCATCAAACAGCCCCAGCGTGTTGGGGTTGGTAATCATCAACCCTGCCAGGGTGTCATCACAATGGGCGCGCAGAGCTTCCAGATCCACATTGCCGCGCGCGTCCGAGGGGATTTCGATAATCTCCAGGCCACTCATTGCTGAGGAGGCCGGGTTGGTGCCGTGCGCGGAATCGGGGATCAGCATTTTGACGCGCTTGTGATCGCCGCGCGCCAGATGATAAGCACGGATGATGAGCACCCCCGTCAGCTCACCGTGCGCGCCGGCGGCGGGCTGCAGGCTCACGGCGTCATAGCCGCTGATAGCTTTGAGCCACTCCTGGGTCTCATACATCAGGCCAAGCGCCCCCTGCACGGTCTCAATGGGCTGTAAGGGATGGATCTGAGCGAAGCCCGGCAGGCGCGCCACCACTTCGTTGATTTTGGGGTTGAACTTCATGGTGCACGAACCCAGCGGATAAAAGCCGGTATCCACACCATGGTTGAGCTGCGAGAGGCGCGTGAAATGGCGCACCACATCGATCTCTGCGAGCTCCGGCAGAGGCAAATCCTGGCGCAGCAGGTCTTCCGGCAGGTCGGCCAGGGGGATATCGGGTTGGGGAAAATACGCGCCCTGACGCCCCGGCGAGGAGAGATCGTATACTGTAGGCTCAACTGGTTTGGGGGCGGTAAATTCAGTCATGGCTCACCTCCGCAAGCGCAGAAACAAAGTAGTCGATCTCCTCCCGGCTGTTCATCTCGGTCACCGCGACCAGCAAACAGTGGCTCAAATCCGCAGAAACCTGCCCAAGGTCATAACCGCCGAGGATATCGTAATCCAGCAATTGCTCGTTAATCTCCGCGGCTGGAAGCGGGCACCGCAGCGCGAACTCGTTGAAGAAGGGCGCGTCAAACGCCAGTTCAAAGCCCGGCAAGGCGGCGATCTGCGTCGCGGCGTAGTGGGCTTTATGGTAATTCAGCTCAGCGACCTGGCGCAGGCCGTTCTTCCCCAGCAGGCTGAGGTAAACCGCAGCAGCCAGCGCCATCAACCCCTGGTTCGTGCAGATGTTCGAGGTGGCGCGCTCACGGCGGATGTGTTGCTCGCGCGTGCTCAGTGTGAGCACGTAGCCGCGCTGACCGCGGCTGTCCACCGTCTCACCCACCAAGCGCCCGGCCATCTTGCGGACGTACTTCTCCCGCGTGGCGAAAATGCCCAGGTAAGGGCCGCCATAGGAGAGGGGGATGCCCAACGGTTGACCTTCCCCAGTGACGATATCCGCGCCGAACTCCCCCGGGGGTTTAAGCAACCCCAAAGCCAGAGGGTTAACATGAACGGCAATCAACGCCCCGGCTTGATGCGCCGCGGAGGCCAGCTCGCTAAAGTCAAAGACGCGGCCGAAGAAATCCGGGTATTGCACCACCACCAGGGCAGTATCCATATCAATGATGGAGGCAAGTTCGCTCGGAGCGGCTTCAAAGGCGATCTCTTCGCCCACAATTTGGTAATCGGAATCACGGGTGTAGGTGTGCACTGTCTCCCGATAATGGGGGTGCAGGGCCGGAGAGAGCACAATCTTTTTGCGCTTACCGCGGAAATGATGATAAGCCATGTTGACGGCTTCCGCCACGGCGGTCGCCCCATCGTAATGCGAGGCGTTGGAAACGTCCATGCCGGTGAGGCTGGCGATCATGCTCTGGTACTCAAAGATGGCCTGAAGTGTGCCCTGGGAAATCTCAGGTTGATAGGGGGTGTAGGCGGTGTAAAACTCACCCCGGCTCAGGATAGCGTCCACCGTCGCAGGCGAGTAATGGTGATACGCCCCTGCGCCGAGGAAAGAAACCATTTCGGCGACAGTCTCATTGGCCTCGGCGATACCCTGCAACTCAGCGCGAGCTTCCATCTCCGTCATGCCAGGGGGCAGGCCAAGCTCAGGGAAGAGATGGTCGCCGGGGAGGTTTTTAAACAAGTCTTCCATGCGTTTCACGCCAATGGCGCGCAGCATGGCTTCCCGATCAGCATCGGTATGTGGCAGGAACATAGCTCCTCCTTTCCAGGGTCGCGGCAACCAGCCAAACTGCGCTGGCGCGCCGCGGCCGCCGGTCGGTTAGTGGTCGCGATCCAGCGCTTCGTAGGCGGCCGCGTCGAGCAATTCATCCAGCTCAGATGGATCGCTCAGCTTTACCTTAATCATCCAGGCCTCCCCGTAGGGATCGCTGTTGACCGTTTCCGGCGCGTCAATCAAGGCTTCGTTGACGGCAATCACCTCACCGCTCACCGGCAGGTAGACATCCGCTGCAGCTTTGACCGACTCGACAGTGGCGCACACATCGCCGCGGGCAGCCGAATCGCCCTCGGCGACGATATACTCCACAAAGACGACATCGGAGAGTTGATCCTGGGCGTAATCCGTGATACCAATCACTGCCGTATCGCCCTCGACGCGCACCCATTCATCGTTATTGGTGTACTTGAGGTCTTTCGGGAAGTTCATCTTTCCATCTCCTTAATGTAGGTGAGATAAAAAAACGCACGCGTAAAAACTCGGCGTGCGCTCTGTCGTAGACCTGAGAGATTCGCCCTTCAGAGAAGGGTTTGCCCCGTCGGTGTCGTAATGAGACATACGACTTTCCAGAGAATCTCGAACACTGGGTCCTTTTACCTGAGAGTTTCACCCCGAAACGTTGTTCAGGGTTTGCCCCTTCGGTGCTCACAGAAAGCGAGTCTCTCCCCAGCATTCGGCTATTCAATTGAAGGACTGCTTGCACCCCATTATAAAACACAAGCGAGGAAATGCCAACAAAAAGCCCCACCTGCGGATATGCTCCACTGTGGGGCCAACGAGATTCACCGGTCGATCACCCTACCCAGTTCTGCTTACGGATGAAATCCGTAATAACGGGGATTTCGGTATAGCGCCCGTTATACGCCTCATACGCCGGCCAGAAGGTCACCAGCCAGAATAACGGGGCGCAAAGCGCGCCGACCAGCGTAGCGGTCAGCAACATCATCGCCACCAGCAAAACGACGTTGAGCGCTAACGCCTGAACGGCATGATAACGGATGAAGGGACGCTCCTTCTTTTCCTCCATCAAAAGCGCCAGCAACGCCACCAGGGCCACCGGGTAGCCCAATGCAGCCCATAAACGATCATCACTGGTTACTTCAGGAACTTGCTGTTGTTGTTCCATCGTCTCCTCTCCTCTCAATGACTATCAACAATATCAAACGATATAACCCCTCTTAGCACGTTGGGTTGCGCCTGGGAGATCAAAGAAGCCCTCAAAACGAGGGCTTGCCCCGCCCAGGCAGTACCCCCACTGCGACTCGAACGCAGGTCTTCGGCTCCGGAGGCCGACGCTCTATCCGCTGAGCTATGGGGGCGTTGCGAGCCAAATTTTACCATAGACGCGGCAGAGACCTCCAGAGGAGGCGACCCTCTCAGCCCACCCGCGGAGAAAGAGAGGCCAACCGGGCGCGCGTTTGCTCAATGATGCGTTGGTTGCCCCCTTCATCGCCGAACCGTTCAAACTGGAACTTCTTGTGCGCCAGTTCGCTGCACAACTGATAGAAACGGCGCGTGTCCCGATAGCGCCCGGAAAACAAGGCCCGCAATCGCGCCATCCCCTGGGCGCGCGCCGAGCAGGCCACTCGATATTGCGCCGGGCTGATCAACCCTGCTTCCACTTCTTCGCGCAGGTATGTTTGAATCCGCCGCTGCACACGCCGGACAGCCCATAAAGCCACCAGAAACATCAAAAACCAGCCCGACCAATCGAAAAGCGCGCCAATCGCCAGCCCGCTCAAACCAGAAAGAAAACTGGCCAACGTGTTATGAAAGGAATGCGCCATCACCGCTAACGTCCAACCGGTTAACGGCGCAAGCACTTTGACCCACAGGCTACGGCTCAATCTTGCGGTCGCCAACCCAATCCCGATGAAGGCAGTGTAGAACGGATGTTGCCATCCTACCATGATCACGCGCACAAAAACCAGGGCAAACAGCCCCTCTAGGCCATTTTCCAGATACCCGTAGTTGTAGATATAGTAGGTATTCTCGGTGGCCGCAAAGCCTAAGGCCGTAACCCCCGCATACACCATGCCATCCAACACCGAGTCGAATTCCCGTCGCGCCCACCAGAAAACCAACAACACGGCCAGCCCTTTGAGGGTCTCCTCCACCGGTGGGGCTACCAGTGAACCGGTTGCCAGATCGGTCGCAGCCTCAGAACCGGTGATTAAATAAACACCAATCCCCAACAGGGTGTTAACGAAAAACGCCACCCCGGCAGCCACGACAGCTCCCCACAAAAAAACTGCGCCCAACAGCAACTTGGGTTCTTTTTCATAGCGGTCAAGCCAATATAAAAACCAGGCGAACAGCGCCATAGGCACAAAGCCAAAAACAAGAGAAAGCAAAAACCCCATCACTCACCTGCGCATCATGTCGTCGGGGAGGCCCCTGGCAACGTCTCGGCCAGGAATTCACCCACCTTCTCCCAAAACTGGGGATGGGTATGACAATCGCTATGCCCCTTCCCTGGCACCACCCAGAGGTGCACTTGCTCCTGATTTCCCGCCTGATAAAGCGATTTCGCCTGCGCCAGAGCGATGGTCTCATCCTGATCCCCATGAATCAGGAAGATCGCCGCCTGGCTACGGGAGATATTGTTCACCGGCGCGATGGCCTCAAAATCGAGGCCGAAGCGCAGGCGCATATAGAAGAGGAAAAAGTTCCCCACCACGGTGGGGATGTGTTTTTCCGCAAATGCAGCCTGCATCACCCGCACAGGATGTGAAATCGCGCCCACCGTGATCACGCTTTTAATGCGTGAATCCCGCGCGCTGGCGTTAATCGCCGCGCCGCCACCCACCGAAAGCCCAAGCACTCCCAGGCGGCCCGGTTCAGCCAGCTCTTCCGCCAGCAAGTACTCCACCACGGCATTGGTATCCTGAGTAAACGTCCATACGGTGGGATATTTCTCTGGAGAACTGCTGCCATGATTACGGGCGTCAAAAGCCAGCAGGCTATATCCCAGCGGATGCAGAGTACGGATGTACGGCATCATCCGTTCCAGGTTGCGGCCCCAGCCATGCACCAGCACCAACACCGGCGCGCCCTCGCCCGCCGGCATCCACCAACCATAGAGGCGTTTTCCCTTCTCCGTGGGGATCCAGACCTCCTCAAAGGGAATGGTATAACGCTCCGGGGTTTTTCGATGTATCTTTTTCTGGTAACGGTACATGCGGGCAATGCCCCAATCCAGGAGCAATACCCCAGCTACAACAAAGAGCAACAGGCCAGATATCAGCATAACTCACCTATTCAATAACCAGCGCGGTGCGATGAATACGCGTTTTGTGGGGGTCCACCCCCAAAGCCAACAAGACTTCGTCGGGACGTCCGGTAGCACCTGGTCGCGCTGTCAGGCGCATCCACAACGTGCAATCGTCCACCAGGCGTAAGCCATCAATCAATGGGCGTAAATCGTATTCTTTGCCGCGACGCTCGCGCGGCAGAGTCGGCGCGGCGAGCAACTCTTCTACGCGCTCTTGCAGAGCGGCTTCTGCCGGGGAGGTAAACATCACCCGATATTCAGCCGCCCGAATACGTTTCTGCAACTTCGGGGCACGTTCATCCGTGAGGCGGATTTCTTTCAACTGCAAGCCTGGGGGGAAAGCCTCCCGCAAAGCAGATTCAATCTCATCCAAAGGCAGATCATGCTGCAACCACACCTCAACCAGCTCCGCCTCGGAAGTATAGCCTAACGGCAAGGCCGCCGGCAAATTAATCCGCGGGTGCGGCTTAAACCCCTGAGTATACGCCAGCGGAAGGCGAGCGCGACGTAACGTCCGCTCCCAGGTGCGTTGCAAGTCCAGATGCCCGGTATAACGCATGGCTTCCGTTTTGGCAAAGGCAATTTGGATGCGCATAACAGCGAGGCTTACAGTTTTGGATCCAGGACTATGGACTGCGGCCGGATAACGTCAACGGATGTCGCCAGCTCTGCTGATTTCCGCACCCGCACGCGCTTGTTCTTGACCTCCGGGCATTGCCACACCTCACCAGGGTTCTCGCGACGCAGATTGGCAAAGGTGGGCAAAATGCCACAGGCAAAACACTGATTGCGGCAATCAATGCGCGTTTGCCCTTCCAAGCTCCACAGGTAATCTTGGGTCAGGAAGGTCTTGCGCAAAGTGGTGCTGAGGTGCTCCCAGGGGAAGACCTCGTCCAGAGGGCGCGGACGGTGGGTATAGAACGTCGGGTCCAGCCCAACAGCCTCAAAAGCATCCATCCAGGCTGAATAGTTAAAATGCTCACCCCAGGCATCGAATTTGGCCCCCCGTTTCCAGGCTTCATAAACCACCTCCGCCAGGCGGCGGTCGCCACGTGAGAGCCAGGCTTCCAGCTGCGTTTCGCGCGGGTTGTTCCAGTTCAGCTTCAGCCCGCGGCCGCGCAATTGCTCTTTCAGCAATGCCTGTTTGACCTCAATTTGCTCAATTGTATCGCACGGCACCCACTGGAAAGGCGTGTGCGGTTTGGGGACAAACGTACTCACACCGGCGTTGACTTTGGCGCGCCCGCCGATGATCTTACGCCCTTCGCGCAACACCTGCTTGCACAAATCGGCGATGGCCTGCACGTCTTCCAACGTCTCTGCCGGGTGGCCAATCATAAAATACAGCTTGATCGTCGTCCAACCGCGGGCATAAATGGCGCGCGCCGTCTCCAGCAGCGCCTCGGTGCTGATGGGCTTATTGATGATCTTCCGCATGCGCTCGGTGGCCGCCTCCGGCGCCAGCGTGAAGCCGCCGCGCCGCGAATCCTGCAAAGCGTCCATCAAATCCACAGTCAGACTTTCGATGCGCATGGAGGGCAGAGAAATCGAAAGGTTTTGCCCTTTAAAGCGCCGGCTCACTGCCTCAACCAGCTCAACCACGTGGGTGTAATCGCTGGAAGAAAGGGAAAGCAATCCAATTTCTTCAAAGCCCGTGTAGCGGATTGTCTCCTCGATGGCCTCAACCACTTCTTCCACCGTGCGCTCACGCACCGGCCGGGTAATCATCCCTGCATGACAAAAGCGGCAACCGCGCGTGCAGCCGCGCATGATCTCAATGGGCGCGCGGTTGTGAACCGTATCCACATAGGGGACAATAAAGCGCGTCAGCGGCGGGGGAAGTTTGGGAGCAATCCGCTTGATGATGGGCAGCGGCGCTTCGGGGACGAGCTTTTCGATGCGCGCAAAGGTGCCATCCGGATGATATTCCGCGCGGTAGAGCGAGGGCACGTATACCCCCTGAATCTGCGCCAGCGCCCGCAGCATGGCAGAGCGGTCGCCCCGGGGTTTGTATTCCTGCACGCAGTCAATGATCTCCTGGATGACTTCCTCCCCTTCCCCGATCACAAAAGCGTCAATAAACGCGTGCATCGGTTCGGGGTTGAAAGTAGCATGACCACCGGCGATAACCAGCGGGTGCTCCTCGCTGCGTTGTGAACCAAAGAGGGGAATCCCAGCCAGATCGAGCAGATTAAGCGTCGAGGTATACAGAGTTTCGTAGGGCAGTGAAAAACCCACAATATCAAAGTCAATCAGCGGGTGTTTGGTTTCCAGCGAATACAGGGGGACGCCGCGGGAGCGCATGGCGGCTTCCATGTCCGTCCACGGCGCGAAAGCGCGCTCAGCCAGCGCATCCGGCCGTTGATTGACCAAATCATAGAGAATTGCCAGCCCGAGGTTCGACATCCCCAAATCATAAAGATCGGGGAACACCAACGCCACTTTGGTCTGAACTGTGCGCCAGTCTTTGACCACCTGGTTCAGTTCGCCGCCGGTGTAGCGGCCGGGCTTTTGCACAGCGGGGAGGATTACATCCAACTCATCTTGGATCGCACTGGGTGTCAATTTCATAGGCAGGCATTATACCATCGAAGCCCCTGAGCGCATTCGCCTGCCCGGCGCGAAAAGCGCAAGCGACTGCTTCGCTTGCGCTGTAGAAAAACAATCCAAACGACACCGGCCCGATCAGTTATACAGTTTCTCTTTGATGGTGAGCACCTGACGACGCAGCTTCTCATCTACTTCCAGGCGTTCGGCGATCTTCTCATAACCATACATCACCGTGGTGTGATCGCGCCCACCGAGCACTTCGCCGATCTGTGGCAGGGAGCAATTGGTTTCCTCGCGCAGCAGGTACATCGCGATCTGCCGCGGGCGGGCAACGGCTGCCGTACGCTCGCGCCCCAAAATACGCTCCACCGGCACGCCGTACACATCGGCGACTGTGTTGATAATCATCTCTGGTTGAAGCGCAGTCCGCCGGGGAAGCATGTCGGCCAGCGCCGAGTCGATCAGATCGTTGTCAATCGGCATACCGCGCAAATCGGCATAAGCCACAACGCGGGTCAACGCGCCTTCCAACTCACGAATGTTGGACTGAAACTTGCGCGCAATCTCGGCGATGATCTCATCGGGAATGGAATAACCGGCGCGTTCAGCCTTCGAACGCAAAATCGCCACACGAGTCTCAAAATCCGGGGGCTGGATATCCGCTGTAAGCCCCCACTCGAAGCGCGAACGCAGACGTTCTTCCAACGTGACCATCGCCTTGGGTGGCCGGTCAGAGGTCATCACAATTTGTTTATTCTGACCATGCAGGGTGTTAAAGGTATGGAAGAACTCCTCCTGGGTGGATTCTTTCCCGGCGATAAACTGAATATCATCAATCAGCAATACATCAATGCGCCGATACTTCTCTCGAAACGCCTGTGTGGTATGCGTGCGAATGGCGTTAATCAAATCGTTGGTAAATTCCTCGGAGGAGACGTACAAAACATTAAGGTTATCCTGAACACACTGATTGCCAATCGCTTGCAATAGATGTGTTTTTCCCAACCCCACCCCACCATACAGAAAAAGCGGATTGTACGCCTGGGCTGGCTTCTCCGCCACGGCAAGCGAGGCAGCGTGCGCCAGCCGGTTACTGGGGCCAACGACAAAACTTTCAAAAGTATAACGGCTGTTCAGGGAAGGGCTGGCTGCAGGCGGCGCGTTGAATACGGTTCGCTCGGCGGGTGCAGCAGCCGGTTTGGGATCATGCCAAACGGTGAAGCGAACCGCAACGCTGCGGTTCATGATTCCGGTGAGGATTTTTGTGATTGTGCTTGAAAGCCGATCATCCAGCCAATCACGGGCGTAAGCATTTTTCACACCGATCGTAAAAGCTCCATCTTCATAAGCGATCAATTCTGCATCGCGCACCCAGGTGTCGAACGCGGCCTTGGGCATATCCATTTGTAACTGCCCCAAAGTCGCTTGCCAGGCTTGTGCAGCTTTTATCATCGGCATTCCTCCTCCAGATTCAGTGATACAGGCACAAAGATACCCCTCCCCCCTGTGCTGTGCAGGGGTATTTTATAGTCAACGTGTAAAGATGAGGATCGATCGGGGGAAGCCCCACTTCCGTGGCGGGGGGATTTCCTCGCGCCGTTCGAACCTGATTGTAGCAGATGACCACCCGTCAACGCAAGAGGATTACCCTACGCCTCTCTAAAAAAACAAAATACTTTAAGCTTCGCAATGTTAAAGAACCTATGCAGATAGTTGGCGCATCTCAAACAAGTCATTCACTTTAACAATTAACCTGAGGCAAATCTGCTCCGGCAGCCGCACCCCACTCTTTGGGGAATGCATCCTTCAGCCCCCTATATGTGGGGAAACGAAACCACTTGAAATACACAATGACGTTGTACCCTCATCAACCTTAAAGAATTATCTGATTAACAACCAACTCATCGCGTTCAAGATGATTCATTTTTTTGAATCGAGCGTAGACTGGTGGCAACTCGGCTATTACAGCTTTGTTTGTTATAATCCAGGTGCCAACCCAATCGTTGGCACAAAAGGGACTACCAATGAAGAAAAAACTCTCCTTGTACTTGCTTTTTCTCGCGTTGCTGCTGTGGGGAAGCGGCTGCGCGATTGAGCCAGCTGAACCCACACCCAACATCGCCGGAACGGCCGCAGCCATGGCAGAAACTATCGTCGTCGAACAACTCACTCAGGTTGCAGAAACCAACCTGACGCTCACCGCGGATGCTGCTGCTCAAATCACTCCCACTCCTACCTACACACCCAGCGCCACTCCGGCCCCGCCCGTGACCGTCAACCTGCCAACTCCTTTCCCTGCGGGTAGCGGAGATGAAAGCGCCTGTCTGCAAGCCCATCTGGTCAGCGAGACCATTCCAGATGGAACCGTAATGGAACCAGGCGAGACTTTCAACAAAGAATGGGTGCTGAAAAACGTGGGCTCCTGCCCGTGGACAAGTGGCTTCCAATTCATCTTCAACCATGGCGATCTGCTGGGAGCCGACTCACAATACGCCCTGCCTGGCAGTGTGCAACCCGGCGAGGCGGTCACCATCTCCGTCCCGATGATCGCCCCAGCCGTCCCGGGCGATTACCTGGGGTTTTGGACCATGCTCAGCCCCGATGGGCAACGGTTTGGAACCAGCACCAGCTCGCTTTTCTGGGTACAAATTACCGTCAAAGACATTCTGCCGCCAGACACCACCTTCGACCTCTGGTATCCCACCAGCGAGGGAGGGCTGAACGCCCTGGGACAAATGGATAGCAACCTGGTTGCCGGCGACGGAAACGATAATCAGCCCTGGCAAGGGTTTGTTGCCTACAACCTTGTCGATTTGCCATCCAACGCCACCATCACAAAAGTCGTCCTGGTATTCGAAGGCAGCAATGTCACTGGAACGCCGTTCACCGATCTGGGTTGCCTGGGCGTATACCGCTATAACTTCGGCGCGCTGGATGCCAGCGACTACTACACCGATACCCCCGGCGGGGCGCTATGGAGTTTCTGTGCCGCCAACGAAATCACCGCTGGGGCGGCCAGAGTGGGCAGCGACGCGGCGCTCTACGAAATCCAGAACTCGATTGGCGGGGTGATACAGTTCCGCTTCCAGTTCAACAACACAACGGACAACGACAATTCTGCCGACAGCATCAGCTTGTTCCCCGTCCTGCGCATTGAATACACCACGCCATAGAATTGCGCATCTTTTGAGACCTCAGCCCGTTGGTTCTGGCCAACGGGCTTTTCTCTACTCGTATCTTCACCAGCGAATCGGTGTTCTCACCAATAACATCCGCTTGGAACACCACTCTATGAAACAAGCAAATGTAACCCTGACGCCTCCCTGTGTGAGGCGTGTTTACTGCCCAAGAAACAAACCACGGAGGTATAGATGGCAAAAAAAGTCGTAATTACCGGATTAGGCACGGTCAATCCCCTCGGGAATGATGTCGCAACCAGTTGGGAACAGGCCACCGCAGGAGTCTCCGGTATTGGCCCCATCACCCACTTTGATGCCGAGGGATACAAAACCACGATCGCGGCTGAGGTCAAAGGATTCAGCGGAGCCGATCTGGTAGGGCGGCGTGACGCCCGCCGCATGGACATGGTCTCGCTCTACGCCCTCGCCGCAGCCCAACAGGCAGTTGAAAACGCCCAGCTTCTCATCAACGACGACAACCGCGACCGCATTGGCGCCATCATCGGCACGGGCATTGGAGGCATCAGCACGCTTGCCAAAAATGTTGAAATCCTGCTCAAAAACGGGCCTGGACGCGTCAGCCCCTTCCTCGTCCCGCGCATGTTGCCCGACACCCCCGGCGGAATGATCGCCATCTATCTGGGCATCCGCGGCATCAACCTGGCCGTCGTCACCGCCTGCGCCACCGGGACGAACGCGCTCGGCGAAGCCGCCGAGGTGATCCGGCGAGGCCAAGCCGACGTCATGCTCGCCGGCGGATCCGAAGCCGCCATCGCACCCATCACCATCGCCGGCATGATCGTGATGGGCGCGCTCTCTTCACGCAACGATGATCCTCAGCGCGCCTCACGGCCCTTTGACGCCAATCGTGATGGCTTTGTCATGGGGGAGGGCGCGGCGGTGCTGGTGCTGGAGTCGCTGGAACACGCGCAGGCTCGTGGCGCGCGGATCCTGGCCGAGGTCAGCGGCTATGGCGCGACCAATGACGCTTACCACATCTCGGCTCCAGCGGAGAACGGCGCAGGCGCGGCTTTGTGTATGCGCGCCGCCCTGGAATCCGCACAACTGACTACCCAGGATATCGACTACATCAACGCCCACGGGACAAGCACCCGCCTGAACGACAAAAGCGAAACCGCGGCCATCAAGACCGTGTTCGGGGAACAGGCCTACAACATCCCCATCTCTTCCACAAAGTCGATGACCGGACACCTGCTCGGCGCCGCGGGGGCGCTGGAAGCTCTCTTCTGCGTCAAAGCGATCAACGAGGGAGTTTTGCCGCCAACCATAAACTACGAAACGCCCGATCCGGAATGCGACCTGGATTACGTGCCCAATGAAGCCCGCCGCGCGCAGATCAGGCACGTCATGTCCAACTCCTTCGGGTTTGGGGGGCACAACGCCACGATCATCCTCAGCCGCTATGACCCCCAAAGGAGCGCCCAATGACTCGTTACGCGCACATCACCGGGTGGGGAACCCACGTCCCCGAAAAAGTATTGAGCAACGATGATCTCTCGCAGATCGTGGACACAAACGATGAGTGGATTCAATCGCGCACCGGCATCCGCCAGCGGCACATCGCCAGCGACGGCGAAAGCACAGCCAGCATGGGCGCGCTGGCCGCTTTACGCGCTCTGGATGTGGCTGGCATCCCACCCTCGGAAGTTGAGTTAATCATCGTCGCTACCTCCTCCCCCGAACACATCTTCCCCTCCACCGCATCGCTGATACAGGACCACATCGGCGCAACCAAAGCCGGCGCTTTCGACCTCTCGGCGGCGTGCTCGGGCTTCATTTTTGCCGTCAACATGGCCGCGCAGGCCATCCGTACCGGCTCCATCAACACCGCCATTGTCATCGGCTCAGAGACGCTTTCTCGCCTGGTCAACTGGCAAGATCGCGGCACCTGTATTCTCTTCGGAGATGGGGCCGGGGCGTTCGTTCTACAAGCCAGCGACCAGCCCGGCGGGGTGCTCTCCGCGGTGATGCGCTCAGATGGATCGGGCGGCGAATTGCTGACCATCCCCGCTGGGGGGAGCAAACTCCCCGCCTCCGAAGAAACCATCGCCCAGGGGCTGCATTACATTCAGATGAACGGGCGAGAGGTCTTTCGTTTTGCCACGCGAGTGATGGCGCAGGCCACCGAAGAAGTGCTCGAACAGGCTGGGCTTTCCCTGGCTGAGACCCAATGGGTCATCCCCCACCAAGCCAATCAGCGCATCATCGAAACCGCAGCCCGGCGCCTGAAATATCCCCTGGAGCAAGTGGTCATCAACCTGGATCGTTACGGCAACACCTCCACCGCATCCATCCCCCTGGCCACGGTGGAGGCCGTCGAGGATGGGCGCCTGAAACCCGGTGACCAGGTTGTCTTTGTAGGGTTTGGCGCCGGGTTGACCTGGGGAGCGATGGCGGTCGAGTGGACCGGGCCGTTGCCCAAAGCCGAAAAACCCTCGCTCTGGCCTTACCGCTTCCGCAACCTGTACCTGCTTTATACTCGCCTGCGGTCTGGCGCTCTCCGCATCCTTCGCTTCCTGGAAGGGATTATCTGGGGACGGCAACGTTAAAACAAAAAAGGCGCACCCCTGGCGGTGCGCCTTTTGATCCAGCTACATACAGTCCAAAAATTCACTTCCCTGCAGATTCAGCCCTCGACTCCGATACGGCAAGGACTTTCAACAGCCGCTTGATCAGATCGGTGAATACATTGTGCTGATATCCTGCCAACCCGGCGAGGATGTAGATCACCAATGGCGAAGAGAGATTCCCCGAAGCAAGCGACAGCAACCCGGCGCTCAACATCAGGTGAACGAAAGCGCCCATCGCCGCGCCCACCAGTGGGCTGGATAGATACCACCAGGTGTGCTGCGTCGAATAATCTTGCTTGACAGAGAAATGCTCAATCAGAGGCAACAGCGCCCCCACCACACCACCGAGACCTCCCCAAACCATACTGCCCGCCAGCAGGATAAACAATCCACCCTCAGCGGAGAAAGCGGTCTCTCCCAACAAAAATAAACCGACCACTAACCCAACGAACCACAGCGCCAAATATGCATAAAGCTGAGGGATGGCTGTTTTGCCCAGCTTTTTCAGATTGCTGCTGAGTTGCAGGCGGTATTCCACCTCGCTGATTTGCCGCTCAGCCTCCTCATAGTTCTCACGCCCAGCCATCAAGAGATTCCGACCAACCTGGATACGATCCAACAACTCCAAGGCAATATAGTCGGTCGTGACGATGCGCGGAATATTGCGTTGCGCCTCAGCAGCACGTCGCCACAACGCCTGGATATCGTCATCGCTGATGAGGAGATCAAGCATCGACTCATCCGCTTCCTGCCCAGGCTGGTCAACAGCCAGGGCAACCGGCGTCTGCGGCCCAGGAGGTTGAAGCGCCGCTTCCGAAAACAACTGCTCTATCACCGCCGGGTCATCTTCCAGATAAGTAGCCATACCGGCGTCAACGAGGTCTTCCGGAGGCGTTTCAAAGTCCTCCGTCAAGGGGGGTTCGTCTGGCGGCCCAGGGAGGCTGCGATCCTCCTGCGGGGGGACAAATGCCTCTGCAGGTTCAAACGCTTCACCTGCATCGTCAACAAAAGCATCCACCGCCTCCGCTTCCATTTCCCAGGGAATCGCCTCCAGGTCAGCAAATGCCTCACCAGCGTCGTCCACAAGTGCCTCCGCGTCTTCAGCGTCAAATTCGACCTCGGAGCCAGGGACGTCTGTGTTCAAAGCGAGGTCATCCTCTTCGGAAGAAAAATCTTCTTCAAGCATATCGGGGATGCGTTCCTCGGGCGGGATGTCCTCCAACGGCGTCTCCTCGATATCATCGAAGGGCAATCCACGCTCAGGAATCATTTCCTCTCCCTTGCCTTCTAGGGGATCAGTTTGGATATCATTTGGCATGGCTTACCTCCTTGGCGAGATACAAATATGCCGTAGCAACCGGGCTGCTGGGAGAATGTTCCAGGATCGTCCGCCGCGCAGCAGGCGCAGTGGCGGCAACCTCGTGATAGGGAATATAAGTCCGAAAGACTTTTTGCTTGAAAACCGATTGCATTTCATAAATCGCTGAACGAGCATGGGGAGCTTTGGGATGTACCATAGTCGGCAACACACCCAGCAACTTTAATCGCGGGTTGAGGCGCTCGCGGATCAACCACACAGAATCCAGCAAAGAGCGCACGCCCCGCATGGAAAGATAATTTGCCGCCACCGGGATCAACAACTCGGTCGCAGCCACCAGCCCATTGACGGTGATTAAACCCAGGTTGGGAGGGGTGTCAATCAGAATGAAATCAAATTGTTCGCGAGGCTGCTGGAGCTTTTTCCGCAAGCGTGAAGTGCGATCCGAAGCCGAGTAGAGCTTGTACTCCGCGGCGATTAATTCGGCATTGGCTGGCGCAAGCTGTAACCCGCTGGATGAGTTCTTCAGGATGTGGCTGAACTGTACCTCGGCATCCAGCAACAAATCGTACGTGGAAGGACGAACGATGTAAGGATCAATACCCATGCTGATCGTCAACGCCCCTTGCGAATCAAGGTCAACCACGGCCACGCGATTCCCAAGCTTTGCCAGCCCGGCAGCGAGGTTGATGGTTGTGGTCGTTTTTCCCACACCGCCTTTTTGGTTAGCAATTACGATAATACGCTCCATGGTGTCAGTATATCATAATCAACCCAGGCTCAAGCTGCCGGGTCGCGCAGAGCAGCTTCCAGTATTTCAAAGCGAAAATTGTAGCTTAACTTCCCCCCAAGGACACAAATTCGATTATAATTAAGTTGTCTGACAACTTGCCGCATCATATCCATCTCATCGGACAAACGACCCAAGTAAAGGAGTCCCCATGGCAAAAATTGATCTCACCCTCCAGGCCGATCGCCGTGCCCGCGCCATCCAGCGCGCTCGCGAGCGAAATATTATTATCCCCACCTATGCGCAGATGAAAGACCCGACGCTCATCCCCGCCAACGTCAAGGAAGAGCTTGCCAGCATCGGTTTGTGGGATTTACACCCCCGCAACCTGTTCCGCATCACCTGGCACAATGAGCCGGTTCCCAGCGGCGGCGGCTTTGGCGGGGTCAACTACATCGAACTTCCCCCTGAGCTGACCGGCGTCCCGGCACGCATCATCGCCCTGGTAGGCAAGTGGTTCCCCACCGGCGCGCACAAAGTTGGGGCGGCGTTCAGCTGCCTGGTCCCCAGGCTGGTCACCGGCCAGTTTGACCCCACTACACAGAAAGCCGTCTGGCCCTCCACTGGAAACTACTGCCGCGGCGGGGCCTACGATTCCGCGCTGCTGGGCTGCGACTCCATCGCCATCCTGCCTGAAGGGATGAGCAAGGAGCGCTTCGACTGGTTGGCGAAAATCGCCGGCGAGACGATCAAAACCCCGGGGTCGGAATCCAACGTCAAAGAGATCTTCGACAAATGCTGGGAGCTGCGCGCCTCGGGAGAAGACCTGATGATCTTCAACCAGTTTGAAGAATTCGGCAACTATCTGTGGCATTACGAAGTCACCGGCCACGCTATGGAAGAAGTGCTCCAGGCGGTGATGGGCCCGCGCGATCGCTACCGCGGCATGACCTCCGCGACCGGCTCCGCCGGGACGATCGCCAGCGGTGATTACATGAAGCAGGTTTTCCCCGATAGCAAAATCGTCGCCTCCGAGGCGTTGCAATGCCCCACCCTGCTGGAGAACGGCTTTGGCTCACACCGCATCGAAGGCATCGGCGACAAGCACGTTCCCTGGATCCATAACGTGAAAAACACCGACATGGTGGTGGCGATTGACGACAACGCCGTGGTCAACCTGGCGCGCCTGTTCAACGAACCAGCCGGGCAGGCCTATCTGGTCGAGCAAGGCGTACCCCAGGCGCTCGTCTCACAGCTCGATTTGCTGGGTTTCTCCGGAATCTCCAATGTACTCACCGCCATCAAGACGGCCAAATACTACGAGATGGGCGAGAACGATATCGTCTTGACTATTCTGACCGACTCGATGGAGCTGTACCAGTCCCGCCTTGAGGAAATGCACGCCGAGCACGGCGAATACACCGAGCGCGATGCCGCGGCCGACTTCGCCCGCTGGCTTCAGGGACAGGACACCGACAACATGCTAGAACTGCGCTACCCCGATCGGCGCCGCGTCCATAACCTCAAGTACTTTACCTGGGTGGAGCAACAGGGCAAGACGTATGAAGAGATTCAGGATCAATGGTACGATCCAGATTACTTCACTGACGTTCAGGCCCAGGTTGCCGAGATTGACACCCTGATCGAAGAGTTCAACGCTGAGGTCGGGATCGCCTGACCCCACACAGCTGCTGTTTGCCAAAGTGCGTCCACGATTTGTGGACGCACTTTTTTTATCCCCCACAGAAATTTGCCCTGAACAATAGAAACCCGCGCCATCAAAGTGCCAGCGGATGTAATCGGACATCTTTGCTCGAATTGGATAAGTGACACACATTTCTCACACTCAAGGCAAATATATCAATTTTATATGACATTCAACCCTGCTTCCGGTGACAAGTTTAACTGTTGACCTTCCATCAGCGGCGTTAATATTCTCACGAACATTATATTTGCCTATTCGAATAAGGTTATTCGCGAGCAAGTCACCGAGAAAGGACATCACCTAACCGCCAATGGCAACATCCAATTTATCCCCACGGTAAAGACTATGAAAAACTATAAATCCTGGCTCCCTGGTTTTGTCATCATCGTGCTCGTGATCGTCATCCCGGTGGCGATCTTCGCGCGCCCCCAGGCTGAAACAAAGCAAACCAACCCCTGGGACTATGTGCCAGAGCATCCCACCCCCACGGATCACACCCCAATCATCTCAGGGCCCTTTGAAACTCCACAGGAGGTCACCCGCGCCTGTCTGGAATGTCATCCTCAGGCGGCGGAAGAGGTAATGCACACCACACACTGGACATGGCAAAGTGAACCAGTGAAGGTGCCCTGGCGGGACAAGCCGGTCACCATCGGCAAGTTCAATCAGATCAATAACTTCTGCATCAGCACTGCGGGGAACGAACCCAAATGTATGACCTGCCACATCGGCTACGCCTGGGACGAGTATCCCCCCAAAGGGTATGACTTCACTGTGGCAGAAAACGTAGACTGCCTGGCTTGCCATGCGGAGAAAACCACCTACGCCAAAGGGAGCTACGGCAATCCAGCAGACGGGGTGGATCTGGTCGCGGCGGCCCAAAGCGTCGGCCTGCCGCAGCGCGATAACTGTGGCGGCTGCCATTTCAACGGCGGCGGCGGCAACGGCGTCAAGCACGGCGATCTCGATGAAAGCCTGTACCGCCCCGGCGAACAACTCGACGTTCACATGGGTAAACTGGATTTTCAATGCATCGATTGCCACCGCACGCGCGAGCACCAAATCAAAGGCCGGCTGTTAGGCGACAATTACACTATTGCCCCCGCGGAACAGGTGCAATGCACCGACTGCCATGTCGCCCCGCCGCACGAAGACGAGCGCCTGAACGCCCACCTCGCCAGCGTTGCCTGCCAGACCTGCCACATCCCCTCGGTAGCGCGCAAAAACCCCACCAAAACTTTCTGGGATTGGTCACAGGCTGGTGAAGAC
>WFTY01000332.1 GCA_015485245.1 Anaerolineales bacterium
ATTCTGCATATACTCAACTATGGACAGAGCAGTTCGACGAGCAAAAGTTGTTGGCTTATGATCAGAAATTTTCCCGCCGATGGGAAAAGAACATAAAACATAGGGAACAGATTGCGTTTATTTCCAAATATTTGGAAAGCTGGATGTCGTGGTGTGATTGCCCGATTGGGTCGGGGCGCTTGATGAGAGAACTAAAATCAGCGAGGATGGTTGGTTATGATATTAGTGATATTTTCCTCGAGCATAATCGCCGGTTTGGCGTTGAATGTTTCAAAGGGGATATCTTCGATTTCGGAGAGCAGTTTCAAGGGACTTTTGACTTGGTGACGTCACTGCACTCGATTTTCGCTTTCAAGGATTACCAGGAAATACTTAAAGGATTTGTAACCAGTTTGAAGCAAAGTGGTATTTTAATTGTTGATCTGACCAATAAAGAACATGCCACTCGTTGGGCACATGTGAAATCTCTGGTGTTGAAGGATCCAGCGGAGTATCCAGATGGAATGACGCGGGATGAAATTGTGCCTTTCTTTGACAAATTAGGTTGTGACGTCCTTGAAATTCAGGCACATGATTACTGGGATAACTATGGTTTCATTCTGTGGCGTTTTTACTCTGGCAACTGGTTGACGCGCAGGCTAAAAAAATATTTTTGGATGGTGTTAAACTTTTTGTATTTCAAATTGAATCTTTTTGGCTTTTTCCACCGATTGGAACAGGGAAAACCAGATTCGATGTTTACCAAGTATCTTGTTGCGGTGCAAAAACGTTAGCTTTGCAGTCGCAATCGCTATTTGCGATACGCGTTATCAGGAGACTTGACAGTAAGGAACTGAATTGAAGGATCAACAAACAGCAGTTTTCATCATCGCCGAGGTCGGCTCGGTACACGATGGCAGTTTTGGCAACGCGCTGAAGTTGATTGAGGCCGCCGCGGCCTGCGGCGTGGACGCGGTCAAGTTCCAGACGCACATCCCCGAGGCCGAGACGCTGCCCGATGCCCCCATGCCGCCGTATTTCAAGGGCGAGCCGCGCTTTGCGTACTTCAAACGCACTGGTTTCACGCTCGAACAATGGAAAGAACTCAAAGCCCATTGCGACGCTCGGGACGTGATGTTCCTCTCCTCCCCCTTCTCGGAAGAAGCGGTGGATTTGCTCGAAGAGGTGGGCATGGAACAATACAAAATCCCCTCCGGCGAGGTGACCAACATCCCCATGCTGGAGAAAATCGCCCGCCTGGGGAAGCCGGTCGTTCTCTCTTCAGGCATGAGTTCGTGGGAGGAACTCGACCGCGCCGTGGAAGTCATTCAGCGGCACGGCGCGCCGCTCACCGTGTTGCAATGCACCAGCGAGTATCCCTGCCCCTATGAAAAAGTTGGCATCAACGTGATGTTGGAGATGAAGCGGCGGTACGGTGTGCCGGTGGGCCTCTCTGACCACACGCTGACCAACTACGCCGTTTTCGCTGCCGTCACGCTCGGCGCAGCGGTGATCGAAAAGCACTTCACCTTCAGCCGCCTGATGTACGGCAGCGACGCGCGTCACTCCCTTGAACCGGACGAAATGCGCGATCTGGTGCAGGGCGTGCGCGCCATCGAGACCATGCTGGCCCATCCAGTGGAGAAGCGCGCCGAGCCATACCGCGAGATGAAAGAAATCTTCGAGAAGAGTATGGTCGCCGCGGTGGATATCCCTGCGGGAACGGTGCTCACCCGCGAGATGGTGGCCTTCAAGAAGCCGGGCACGGGCATCTCCGCGGCGCGGCTGGATGAGTTCGTCGGGCGCAAAGTCGCGCGTGCTATCCCGTCTGGCACTCTGTTGGTAGAAGAAGATTTCTTGATTGAGAGTGAATGACGTTGATGAAGTAAATCCGATCGTCAGTGGTCACGAAAAGGGGATCATCTGCGCGAATCTGCCAGGTCTTTGCCATTTGTGGCCGGTTTTAGTGAGAAAAATATGCGTAAAATTTGTGTTGTGGTTGGCTCGCGGGCCAACTATTCCAGTATCAAGAGCGTGATGCGCGCCGTGAAGGCGCACCCCGATTTGCAGTTGCAGGTGATCGCCGGGGCCTCGGCGTTGCTCGATCGTTTCGGCGCGGTGGTGGAGACGGTGGAATCCGACGGCTTCGAGATCGACGCCCGCGTCCACATGATTATCGAGGGCGAGACGCCCACCACGATGGCGAAGTCCACCGGCCTGGGGCTGCTGGAACTCCCCACGGTGTTCGATAACCTCAAACCGGATGTGGTCGTCACTGTGGGCGACCGCTTCGAGACCATGGCGACGGCCATCGCCGCGGCGTATATGAACATCCCCCTGGCGCACACGATGGGCGGCGAGGTCTCCGGCACAATTGACGAAAACATCCGCCACGCCATCACCAAACTGGCGCACATCCACTTCCCGGCCAATCAGAAGGCGGCGGAGCGCATCGTCCGCATGGGCGAAGACCCGGCCACGGTGCACGTCACCGGCTGCCCGCGCATTGACCTGGTGGCCGAAATCGCCGATGAGAACAACCGCCTGCCGGAGAAGGCCTGGCTGGAGTATGAAGGCGTCGGCGGGCAGATTAACCTGGATGAACCCTTTTTGCTGGTCTCCCAGCACCCGGTGACCACCGAGTACGGCGACGGCGAGCGACAGATCACTGAGACGTTGATGGCGCTGCACGAGTTGAAGATGCCCACCATCATGCTGTGGCCCAATGTGGACGCCGGTTCGGAGGACATCGCCCGCGGGATGCGGAAATTCCGCGAGCACTATGAGCATGATTACATTCGCTTCTACAAGAATTTCGCTGTGGAAACGTATGTGCGCTTGATGAAACGCTGCGCCTGTAAAATCGGCAATTCCAGCGCCGCCATCCGCGAGGGCGCGTTCCTTGGCGTCCCGGCGGTCAACGTGGGCACGCGGCAGATTGGACGCCAGCGCGGCCCTAATGTGATTGACGTAGACTACGACCGCGAGCAGATTGTGGACGCCATCCGAAAACAACTGGCACACGGCCCATACCCCTCCAGCCCGATCTACGGCGACGGCCACGCCGGCGAGCGCATTGCCGATATCTTGGCCACGGCGGAGATCAGTATTCACAAGCGGATGATGTATTGATGCAGGGAACAGGAATCAGGGAACAGGAAACTGCTTTCTTCCCCAATTCCCAATCCCTAATCCCTGCCCTCCACCCCATGAACATTCTCGGCCTCATCCCCGCACGCGGCGGCTCGAAAGCCATCCCGCACAAGAATATCGTCCCGTTGGCGGGCAAGCCCTTGCTGGCCTACACCTGCGAGGCGGCGCTTGCCAGCTGCTGCCTGACGCGCGTGGTGCTCAACACCGATGACCCCCGGATCGCCGAAGTGGGCCGCGCCTGCGGCGTGGAAGTCCCCTTCCTGCGCCCGGCGGAACTGGCCCAGGATGACACCCCCATTCTGCCAGTGATTCGGCACACACTGGCGTGGCTGGAGGAACACGACGGTTTCTCAGTCGATGTGGTCGTACTCCTCCAGCCCACTTCCCCGCTGCGGCGCGCTGAACACATTGACGCCGCCGTGGGCCTGTTGCTGGAGAAGGATGCGGATACGGTCGTCTCGGTGGTGGAGGTGCCGCACCAGTTCAACCCGGTCTCGCTGATGCGTCTGGATGAGGATGGCTGGCTGAGACCATACCAGGAAGGGGCGATGATTCTGCGGCGGCAGGACAAACCGCGTCTCTACGCCCGCAACGGCCCGGCTGTGCTGGTGGTTCGCCGCGGCACGCTGGAAGGGGGAGAACTCTACGGTGAGCGCACTCTGCCCTATGAGATGGACGCTGCCTCCTCGCTCGACATTGATGCCCCGGACGATCTGGTCTTAGCGGAGTTCTGGCTTCAGCGAAGATAGACCCCGGTTGTCTCTCGTTGAAGCCGTAGCGATATTTGTGTATCCACGCTGCGGTAGCAGTCGCCGCGTTATCTGTTCCGCGATACAATACCCCGACATGAAGCACATTGATGTGGTTTATTTCGTCGAGCACGTTGCCCGCGAGCTGGATATTGCCTGCGCGGTGCGACATCGTTTTCAACAGCGAACGGGTGGCACAATGGAAATCCTCGGCATTGGGGGAGACCTCGCCGCGGCGCTGAAGCGCTACCACCCGCGCGCGGTCGCTTTGCCTTTCTGCACGTCCATTGATGATTTTGGAGTGGCTGATGTTGTCCGCGCCTGGCCGGAGGCTCGCTATCTCAATCTCTCTTTCGAGCAGGTGCTGGGCAAGACACAAAAGCGCGCCAAAGCGCCGCGCGACCATTTCGCCCGCCATCGGGTGCTGCATCTCGCCTGGGGGGAGTTCTTTGCCCGTTTTCTGGAGGACGCCGGCGTGCCGCGGGAGCACATTGTCGTCAACGGCAATCCGACCTATGCGCTCTATCAACCCCCTTATCAAGCCTATTACGGCGATCCGCGACGGGAGCTGGCCCAGCGGTATGGCCTGGACCCGGAGAAACGCTGGGCATTCATCCCGGAAAACTACGGCTGGGCGTTTTTCAGCGACCGTCTGGTGCGCGACCGCATCCGTCGCGGCTTCGACCCGGACGACGCCTATCGTTATCGGGATTTCGCCCGTCGTTCTTTGAAGGAGGCCGCCCGCTGGTGGGTGGAAGCCACTGCCGTCCCCCAGGTTGAAGTCGTCGTCCGCCCGCGCCCGGCCATCCCGCGAGAACTATTCGTTCGGACGATGGAAGAGAGTGTGGGTAATATCCCCGATATGCTGCATATCATCAAGGAGGGTTCGGTGCGCGAGTGGCTTTTCGCCAGCGATGTGGTCTTTTCTTCGTATAGCACCACGCTGCTGGAGGCCGCCATCACTCGAAAACCGCTGTACATGCTCGCACCGCACCCCTTCCCCGATTTCTTGTACGCCGAGTGGTACCCGCTGGCGGAGACCGTCGAGAGCGGTGATGCTTTTGTGGATGTATTGACCCGCCCGCGTCTGGAGAACAACTGGCAGCCGCTGGAGGCCTGGGTGAGGCGTAATATGATGAGCAACGGCGACGCCATCGCTAACCTGGCCGCTTTGCTCGCCAAAATGGTGGATGGCAGACAGGGTGCGCCCCCTCCCCTGGATGTGGCCGCTGCAATCCGGCAGACGCCCGTGCAGGAGGTCGCCTTCCGCGCGCGCAAAATGGGATGGGGGGCGCTCTACTGGGCAAGCAAGGCGGTGGGAGGGGAGTTATTCAAGAAACACTGGATGGCGCATGAGGATGACCGGCTGAGTCCGGTGGAAATTCAACGGCGCACCGCCCGCTGGGCCGAGATTCTGGGGGAGGGTTGAACGGATGCCAAAGGTCAGCGTCATCATCCCCACTTACAACCGCGCCGCCTACCTGTTGGAGGCCCTCGAGAGCGTCTTCGCCCAGACGTTTGAAGACTACGAAATCATTGTGATAGACGATGGCTCAACCGATGACACTCGTCGGGTGGTTCAGCCGCTGGTGGATTCCGGAAAGATTCGCTATGTCTATCAGGAAAACCAGGGCGAATCGGCGGCGCGCAACCACGGCATCCGCCTGGCCGAGGGGGAGTACCTGGCTTTTCTGGATTCGGACGACCTGATGCGACCAACCAAATTAGAAAAACAGGTCGCTTACCTGGACGCTCACCCCGAGGCAGGGATGGTACATTCTTGCTTTGAGCGTTTCAACAATCAAGGGGAAGTGCTGGGCTATCGGGATACCACTCACCTGATGGGCTGGGTCTACCCGCGGATTCTGCTCGACTGGTCGGTGTTGATTCCGCCCTCCACGGTGGTAGTGCGGGCGGAGGTGATGCGCGTGGTCGGCGGCTTCCTGGTGGGGATGCGTTGGGGTCCCGATCTTGACCTGTGGCGGCGCATCACCCGCTGCTACCCGATTGGCGTGGTGCCCGAGGCCTTGACTCAGATGCGCTACCACAGCGGCAGCGTCTCTAGCGACAAGGTCTCCGCCATCGCCTCCTTTGAACACTATTTGCAGCGCGCCTTCGACGACGACCCTGGCCTGGACGAACGCTTTCGACGACGGGCGTTTGCCCGCCTGTATGCCAACGCGGCGCACAACCTGCTGGCGACGGGCAACTGGGAGCACATGCCCCTGGCGCGTCAGTTGAGTGTGAAAGCCATCCGTCTGTGGCCGCGCCAGTG
>WFTY01000333.1 GCA_015485245.1 Anaerolineales bacterium
CACTGGCGCGAATACATTTTGACCATAACCCACCGCTGGCACTGGATCGTGGCGGTTTTTCTCCTCGGAGCGCTGCTGGGCTGGGGAGCGAGCCGCCTGACCTCGCCGCGTTACCGCGCCTCGCTGGATCTCTATGTGGGGATTGATGTATACCGCGCCCCGCGTGACCGCTATATTGTGGGCGTGGCGCAGGATACCTTTGAGAACCTGGATGATTACAAGAACTGGAATATGGAGCAGTTGAACGCCCTGGCTGTGCAGGATGATTTTCTGCTGGATACCCTGGAACAGTTGCAGGCGCAAGGGCAGGATTGGCGGGATGTCAACCTTGCCGATCTGCGCGCTATGCTGCGCGGGTCGTGGCGGAATGCCGGGCGTTGGCGGCTCACTGCGGAGGCCTCCAGCCCGACGATGGCTGCTCAGGCAGTGACGGCCTGGGCGCAGGTGATTGACCAGCGCGTGAACGCCGCCCTGGTGCAATCTCGCCAGGTGGTGGCGCTGGATATCCGTATGGTGGCGCTCGCTGACCGGTTGGCGGAGAAGGCGTTGCGCGCGCAGGTCGTGGAGGCGCTGATCCCGGCGTTGCAACGCGCCGAGCGCGCCTGGCAGGAGGGGAATCCGGGAAGCTACGACCGCGATCGTTTGTTAGGGTTGGTGGCCCGCGCGGCCGATTGGGGGGCAGGCTGGTCGGCGCTGCTGGAAGCTTTCCCGCCGCCCGCGGCCAAAGCCGAAGCGTATGTGGATTGGATCCGGCGTGCCCAGGGCGCGGTTGCGGCCGAGGCCGAGGCGTTGCCCGGTGAAATTGGCGCCCTGGAAGCGGAGTACGACGCGCTGGCGACGCAATACGCCCGCGCCGCTGAATCCAGCCTGGCGCTTTCCGCAAACCTCAGCCTCGATCATTCGGAACAGGTTGCTCCTGCGGTGGAAGATGTCCGTCCCGCGGGGACGTTCATGCTGGTGGGCGGCGCGCTGGCGCTGCTGGCCTGGCTGTTTGTTGAGCTGGTGCGGGCTGCGCGTGATGACTGACGCTTTGCATTTCCCCTGGTTGCCGAGGTTGGAGCGGGGCTTGTGGGCGCTCTTTTTGCTCTCGCTGCCGGTGACCAGCTTTCCGTATTTCCCCGGCGGAATAGGCGGGCGCACCGAAGTGCGTCCGCTGGCTCTGTACCCTCTGGCGGCGCTGTTGCTGGTAAGTGTGCTGCCGCGTCTGTGGCGGAGCTCTGCGCCGCGCGCTACTGTCCCCTTGATTGCTTTTGTGTTCCTTGCCACGGCCAGCACGCTGTTGGCCTTTACCCGGGGAATTGACCCCGTGATCGGTGTCAGCGTGGCTTCGCGGGCTGTGCGCATGCTGGTTACGCTGTTCCTGGGGGCGGCGTTTTATTTCACCGTGACCCTCTTCCCGCAGGATGAGGACGACCTGCGTTTCACGCTGCGCTGGCTGTATGCCGGCTTTGCTGTTGCCCTGGCCTGGGGTTGTGTGCAGGTCGGTTACATCCTGTTTTACTCGCCGGAATATTTTGATCTGGTGGAGCAGGTTCAGGGGTACTTCTCGGTGCGCGGCCTGTTTGAGACGCGTATCTCCGGAATGACGTATGAGCCAAGCTGGTTCGCTGAGCAGATTACCTTTGTGCTCATGCCCTGGTTGTTTGCCGCCGTGTTGTCGGGCGTTTCGGCCTTCCGCTGGCGTTGGCGGTTCCTCACGGTGGAGGCGCTGCTCCTGGCGCTGGCTTCGTTTGTTTTGTTGTATACCTACTCGCGCACTGGCTATGTCCTGTGGGCGGTGCAATTGTTCCTGGCTTTGATGTTACGCCCTGCCTCCAAAGTGGAGCGCCCGCGGCCCTGGCGCTGGCTCTCGAATCGCTTTGTTCAGCTCGCTCTGCTGGGGGTGGTGTTGGTTGGGTTGGTGTTCACGGTGGGTTCTCGCAATAACTACTTCGCCCGCTTGTGGAGCTATTGGACGGATGAGGATGTGGTGGGCACGTACCTGGAGTTCATCGCCGTCAGCCAACGGCTGGCTTATTGGGAGACCGCCTATCTGATCTACGCGGCGCACCCCTGGTTGGGGATTGGCCTGGGAAATTACACCTTTTATTTTCAGGATGCCCTGCCGGATCGCCCGCTTTTCCCGAACCCGGAGCTACTCTTTAAGCTGACGCCCGAAACCGGGCGCAACCTGTTGGTGACGCCCAAAAACCTGTTCGTCCGCTTGCTGGCGGAGACGGGCTTACTGGGCACGGCGATGTTCCTCGCCTTCCTCGTGGCGGTCGTGGGGTGCGTGCTGTACCTGTTGTACTCTCCTCAGCAAACGGCGCGTGCGATGGGCCTGGCAGGGCTGTTGATTCTGGTGGTCTTTGTGGGGGTGTCTTTCTCGGTGGATTCGTTTGCCAACCCGAACATGTGGGTGAGTTTTGGGCTGGTGACCGCCGCCGCGCGGGTGTATGCCCGTCCGCAGGAGGGGTGGAATGAAACGTAAAACCCTGGGGTGGCTCCTGCTCTTGGGGGGCGTGTACTTTGCTTTGATGATCGCTCCCAATCTGACCGGCGCGCGGGACTGGAACATGCTTTCGATTTTCGAGAAGGATGAGTTCGCGCAACACAGTCACGTGTTGCGCATGCTCACCCCGGGCGAGACTCTCTTTGAGACCGTGCGCCGCTTCGTGGTCTACCAGCATTATTTTTACGGTTATCCCTTTTACCTGCTCTCGGCGTTGATG